>JAKAFG010000119.1:3234-6503 GCA_021818125.1 Pseudomonadota bacterium
GCATGGGACACCTCTTAACTCTGAAATATCAGTACATTATGCGTCTTTGAAGAAGGCAATACCAAACACAGCGGAAGAATCGTGCTAATCAAGAAATGGATTGATCAGTTGCAAGCGGTCTTCGAGGACCTGGCCGTGGTGCATATCCTCCGTGTAAAGAACCGCGCAATCAGCCAGCATGGCCGATGCGACAATCATTGCGTCCCAAACATTGTATTTGTATCGCTCCGCGATCCTGAGCCCATGAATGTGCGTATCCAGGGTGAGATGCGCGACATCGCAAATTCGATGAATGGGGGTCAGCACCTCTCTGATTTCCAGAAAGGACATGCCCATCTTGCGCCGGGCAACTGAAGCAAATTCGTTCAATACCTGGGCACTGATTGCACCACCATTCACCATGATGCCTTCCGCAACATCCGCCTTGGCGGTGTCCGCCGAAAGCAGATAAAGCAGCACGTTCGTGTCGAAGAACGCCTTACCGCTCGCCATGCGCTTCCAACCGGTCGAACCTGAAATCGGCAGGGAGCCTCCCGCGATAACGCCTTAACCTGGCCAGCAACTCTTCAGTTCGAGGCGTTCGTTGAATCTGAAAACGGCGCTCGCCCACCACCTCAACCTCAATGTCGTCACCCTCTTTGATGCCCAGCGCCTCCACCACAGAGGTTGGTATACGGACGGCCAGACTGTTGCCCCACTTGGATACCTGCATGATATTCTCCGATAGGCTGCGGTAAGATAAACAACACGTTTTATTGTATATCATGCCGCCCCTGATTGCGCAAGGGTATCCGCAATCCAGCACCCAGCTCACCCACCAATAAGGCCAACGCAGAACACCCGCATTGGCCTTATACGACGTGGTGCGCTACTCACTCACCACGGTTTGTCGAAGTCGTGCAACTGCTGGCGACTGTAGCCGGTAATATCCTCAATCTCTTTCTTGCTGAGAGATTTGATGTTGTAGCGGCCAAGCTCACGGTCATCCACCTTCTGGAAAATTAGCGCGCCCGCACTGCCAAGGGAATCACTGGTGACAATCTTCCCATCACGTAACCGGTTCAGCACGTTTGCTGTAAAAATCGCGGTAAGAGGTATGGTTCTGCGGCAATAATCCCAACGGGGAGCATGCCAGTATCCGTAAAAATAACCGCCAGCGTCATAAGGCTTGATTGTGAACGATGCGACGGGAGCGCCAGATTGGTCAGAAATCTGCACTAGAGATGAGACATGAGTGATATCATGCATTCCACCAAACCCATTATCAGAAACAAAATGAAGCTTGCCGATCTTTACATTTACAATAAGGGCCGGCTTCTTTCCATCTTCCAGATGATCATTAACAAAAACCTCATTCAACTCATAACGAATGAGCTTTATGTAGGCGACACCAGGAAGAGGGTGAGTCGCCGCCGGCGTTAGCTGACTGTCGGCAAGCGTCACGGAACCAAGCGAGAAGGCTCTGCCCCGAAAGTCAGAAACAACGAACTTATGATCTCGCAACGGAGAGCTTTTGGCTATATCCATATTAGTCATAGCGCAGCCAGATAGCAGCGCAGACGCGGCCAAAGCCCCAAGGGAAAGCATTTTTAGTGACATTCAGATCTCCTTCTAAGCGGGTCACGAAAGAAATTATACCACCAAAAATACCGTATTCCGGTAAAACCACTGCAATCGCCACATTTACTGTGGCGCTGGTTGCCCGCCAGTGATCGTCGATGCCGATCCGCTGCCAAAAGATGCCAAACCAGAACCAGTCTGCTGCACTTGGCCGGACAGAGCCTGCAGATCCTCGCCCTTCTGAGCCTGCGCCGCGCTGGCCTGCGTCTGCTGGTACCCCTGACCGAATCCGCCCTGCGCTTGGTTTGGATTGGTTTCTGTGGCCGCTGCCGCCGCTGGCTGGTAATCCCACTGCCCGGTGGATTGCGTCGGGTTACTGTCCACGTTGATATAACCCTCGCCGTAACCGCCATAGTTCTGGGCGGAGTTATAGGCGGCAGACATATTCACTACGGGGGCGGAGAAGCACGCCCTGGCCTGATGGCCACAATCCCCACCGACAAGATGCTCCTGCATATTGGCAACACCGATATTTCCCTGAGTGGCCACGTCGTAGACCATGCCGGTGATGAAGCCGGCAGCAGCAGCGGTAATAGCCGCTCCCGTAGTCACAGCCGCCCCCAAAAACGGAGCCGCCGCCCCATAAGTCACCACCGTAATCACCGCCAGAATCACATCCATGATCCACCCCAGAAACCCCGTATGCTGCGTGGAATGGAAGAAAGACTCAAAGGCCGCTGTCGGCAAGGTCGCGCCATTTCCTGCCGGCACATAGGCGTAACCGCCGTTCACCTCAAGCTGCCCATAGTAGTCGCTGCCAAACTGCGCCGTGGCACTGGTCAGACCGCCGATGGTGTGGGCATTGGTGTCGGCGTTCTCCAGGGCGATAGCGCCCTCCGCCGTGCTCGAAGCGGAAGACGGGATTGGAAGCAGATAGCCATAGTCTGTTCCTGGGTTGGTTGGATACGAATTGCCAAAATGGGTTCATATTCTCGGAATCGGCGGCAAAAACGCCGCCCATCGTCGGGGCGAATTGGGCTAATTCGATGATACCAGCGCCGTCAGGCTGTTTGATCAAAAGGCTACTCTTTGACAAAAAATTCAGTATGATAGTGGGCACAGGCCAGTCAGAGTGAAGCATCACCCGGTCGACCCAGTACGAAATCCATCACCCTACAGGGAGCGTAACCATGGAAACCAGCAATCTCGTCGAAGTAGCCAGCAAGGACGATCGTAACATCGCCGCACTCACCCATGCGGGCGGCATCTTGTTCGGGTTCATCCCGGCGCTCATCGTCTATCTCCTCAAAAAAGACAGTGGCTCCGCCTGGCTGGTGCAGCAGAGCAAAGAAGCACTGAATTTCCAGATCACCGTGCTGATTGCCTATGTGGTGGCCAGCATCCTGAGTACCCTGTTGATCGGCATGCTTATTTTCCCGCTGATTTTCATGGTGAATTTGATATTCTGTGTATTGGCGGCCATCAAAGCCAGTAATGGCGAGGTCTATCGCTACCCACTCACCCTGCGTTTGCTGAGTTGACGCGCGGAACCTGAGAACACGCTTCCGGCTTGCGCCACCGCCGCGCGCCCCGTACCCTACGCCTTTATTTTGCATAACAAGGATGGGGTCGGCTGAATGTCTATTCTGCGGCTGGAGGCAGGGCAAGTGGAATGGGGTGGCCGGGCACTGCTAGACCATGCCGAGTTG
>JAKAFG010000120.1 GCA_021818125.1 Pseudomonadota bacterium
GCTGGCGGGAGCCGCCCGCGAGGCGGCCCGGCAAATGGCGATCAGCCACGCCAAGGATACGACGCTCGATTATGATGAGCTGCTGGACGAACTGGCGGACGACGTGCGCGCCGCCATGAATGAGGGTGCGCCGCTACGCGACGCGGTGAGCGACGTAACGGAGCAGGCCGTAGTCCGGCACGAAGCGGAGGCGGAGGCCCCACGGGTTGTGGCAGAGCCGGACATGCCGCCAGCGCCGCCACTCGAAGCCTATCAAGATTTAGAATGGGAATATGAGCCGGACTAACTTCAACAGCGAGGCCGTGAAATAATACTCTTAGCTATGTCGCTTTGAAGTCGGCCGCGAAGCCTTAATTCTATATCTCGCAATTCATCTCCCACAAAAGCAAAATGCTCATTCTCTAGCAGCTCCCGAAAGTGAGCAATTATTTCACCAATCTTTTCACCTTCCAAGGAAAGCGCATCAAGCAATCTGCAAATTTCGTCGTCTAACATAATTGGTCTCCTTTGTGAGCGTCGTGATAAATTTTCATCGGTTTTCCGCCTCTATGGTTGCTGCTCCCGTCAACCTGCCCCAGGCCCAACTGCTGGCCGTCTGAATCTGCGGTATGCCGGTGCCCTTGGCCCACCACTCGTTGTTCGTGAGCAGGATAATCTCAGGGTGGTATAGCGCGGCTTCCATCCAGATAGCCGGTAGAAGCTGGTCATAGCAAATGCTGGCCCAGACGCGCTTTCCCGCGAGAGTCACCACCGGTGAAAACCAGAACGCCTTGTAGTTGTTCAACCCAAAAGCATCGCCTGTGGGCCGGTGCCAGGGTCGCCACATCGAAACCGGGACCGGCAGTGCCGAAGCGAGTACCATTTTACTGCCACGGCGCGTGACCGCTTCGATACCGTCTGCGAACACGCCTCTTTTGAGGGGGACAGACGCACCGACCAGCCAGGTCTGTCCGCGCGGAACATGATTCTCAACGTCCTGGGCGTTGCCCGGCCACCAGGTCAGCAGAGTTTCCGGCAACAAAATCACCTTCGCGCGCGGGTGCTGGTCCGCCGCCGTCATCCAGCCATCCATGCGCTGAAAATTGGCCATGACCGATGTGGTGCTGGGTCCACTGTGCAGATCCAAACCGCGCCACCCTTCCGGCACCGCTGGCGCACGGGCGAACGTCATGACGTTCAGCAGAACGGCCATCACGCCCAAGAACCAAAGCGGTGCCGTATGCAAGACTGCACCCGGCAGCCCTTGCGTCATCCACTGTCCGATCAGGTAGACGCCCATCAGCAGCAAAGCTATCCCAAGCCATGCCGTGCCCGGAAACAACACGCCGGACGCCGCCAATGGGGACATCCAATCGAAAAAAGCCAGCGGCGGCATAAGCGCGTCGAACAGCAGAACCGCTATGGCTTTCCCGCCGGAATCCACAAAGGCCCATCCGGCGGCGAGCAGAACAGAACTGGCGAGCCAGAGGGCAACGCCTTCTGCCAGGTGTCCGCCGGGTCCGAAGAACACGGCGGCGGCCTGCGGTATGCCGTGACTGCCCGCGAGATAGTACGCCAGCGCCACGGCGAATCGAGACCGGCGGGATCTTTGACTGATCACCAACGGAATGAGCAGCAGCGACAGCAATGGTCCTGCGGGCGGCAATAGCCCCCACCCAACCACCATCCAGGCCCCTCCCGCACCCGCCGATACCAGCACGGAAAAGACAAACCATAAGCGTTCGCGCAGAAGCGTGTTCATATCCGTAGTTCTTTTGTGTCGGTGTTTGTTACGCGGACCAGCCATGCGGCACCCGGTTGATCGGGACGTAGGGGGTCGGATAGCCCAGTCCCCTGCGGGAAAAGGACCACCGTGCGGCCCACTTTCAGCCGTCGCGCCAGTTCACGCAAGGCGTGCGGTGAGCGGGCATCCATCGCCACCATTTCCTGTCGCCCGATCAGCCAGCCGTATGCGCTCAAAAGCCGACCCCAGACGGGATGCCGTGCATAGTCCGGGTCTACCGGGAACACCGCCCGCCGCACCCCGGCACGGTACAGCCGCCAGGCAACCTTGGGGCCGTCCAGTAAAGATGTGTGCGGACGCACCAGGATCAGGGTCATGAATGATCAAGCTCGGTATATTGGTGCTGATTTCTTATGCGCGCAATATCTTCGGCCAATTCCAGGGCTTCCCCAGGCGCACTTACAGGCACGACGACCACGCGCGACGGCTTTTGCCCAATGCGGCCCCAGGCCTTAGTGAACAGCCAGTCGCCCCACAAATCCTGCCGCAGCTCCACAATATAAAACCGCCGCTGGCCGCTCTCAGGATCGACCTTTTCCCATCGCCTCGTCCACCAGGAGCAGACGGCATAATCGAGATCAGGCTGGCTTTCCGTCATGGCGGAGTTTTTCCGGCTTCGGTCGCTGCCGCTCGACTTCGGCCTGCAGTTTGGCGGCCAGCTCGGCCTTGCCCCGCTCGTATTCGGCGGGTTGCTCGACCTTGAACCGCTCGAACGCTTCGCGGGCCTGCTGCTTGCCCGCTTCGATTATCTTCTCAAGCTGCACCCGCTCCGCTTCAGAGAGCCGCTCGAACGCTTCGCGGCACTGCTGCTTGCCCGCTTCGACTGCCTTCTCAAGCTGCGCCCGCTCCGCTTCCGAGTTTGAATGCGCCGACATGCTCATGTCCCCCCTATTTCATGTTTAGCTGTATGGGTTAGTGATGGTAGGTGCCGCCACCGATGCCGGGACTGTCGCAGCGATGGCGTTGCCGTGCCGGTAGGGTCCCGGAAACACCAGGTCTTTCATAACGATGACATTAAAAGCATATCCGGGCCGAATCGTGAGCGTGGGAGCGATGTTGATGTCCCTTTGCAGCATTTGCGCCTCCGCTTGTCCGAACGTTTGCGACAGAGCCTGTTGGGCGTCCTGTAGCGCCATGTTACCCGTGACACCTGTTGTGGGGGACACCGTACTGGTCGGTGACGACATGGCCATGCCCACATTAATCAAAGACAGCAGCAGCGCGCCTTTCAACACTTTCCAGGTGTGATCGTTCACTTCGTCGTGGAAGCCCGCATAGCCGCTCGCATCCGTTCCGGGCATGGAGCCGATACGCATATATGTTCCGTTCGGGAACAGAATGCGCGTCCAGACAACCCCTACGCGAGTAGCGCCCGCGAGGATCCGGCTCTGGTAGGTGCCAACCAGCTTGCTTCCCGCCGGGACCAGCACCGTCGCCCCGGACACGCTGTTGTATACCGGCTGGCTAACCACCGCCGAGATTTGACCCGGCAGGTCGGACTTGATGCCGGTTTCCAATGTCGCAGGGATCACCGTGCCCTGAAGCAGTTCATACGGGCTGACTTCTTTGCGTACCAGTGTCGTGCTGTACACGCTGGTCTTCGGCTTGGGCAGGGTGGCTACAGCAGCGGATGGCGAGACCCCCTGCACGGGTGATGCCCCCTGCACGGGACCACCAGTGGTTTGCCAGGACACCGTGCTGCCACCACCAGTTCCGCGCACCGCAGACTGAAATGCCTTTTCCTGGGCGGTCGGCTTGGCTGGTTGTGGACCGGCACCACCGGCACCGGTAGCTTTATTCTCCGGAGGCGCAGTCGGGGAAGAGCGGGTGCTTGCGGCAAAAGGCGCGCTCGATGCCTGGTGCGGCACTATGATGTTCGCGGCACCGGATGCGGGCTTTGTTTTGTGCCCGACGGCCGACGGGGCTTCGTGCAAGGTATACACATAATACGAAGCGGCCAATATCCCCGCCGCGCCGATCACCGCCGCCGCGATAATGTTGCCCTTCCTCAGCACTGTTGCGGTAGCGGCACCATTGTTCTTGATGGCTCCCTGAATGGGCGTTGGCCTTGTGGGCTGTACTCCAGTCACCGGCTGCTCACCGCCTGCCTCGCCTTTTTTTACCCTGTTGAACAGTCCCATGTGCTTATATCCTTTAGGTGCGCTGTGTCTTGCGGGTGATCTTGACCACCTTGCCCGCCTCGCCCTTACCCGCAATCAACAAGATCTTGTCCGGCAGGGAATCCACGATGTAATAACCGTCGCGGAACTGCGCGTTGATAATGCCGGTCTGGCCCGCGCTGTTTTCCGCCAGAATTGAGGGGATACCGCCATGACTGGCCTGGTCAGGCTTGAACTGGATGTACACATGCCCGTTGTCGGAAAACACGCGCTGCGGCATCAGGTCTTTGCAATTGCTGTTCGAGAACCAACCGCCCCCGGAACACCGGACCCTCCAGTTGAAATTGAGGTCGGCGGCGGTGATGTTCGGCAGAGCCGCCACGGTTTCCGCGCGGGCCTTCTGTTTCGCTGCTGCTGCGGACGCTGTCTGCTGATTCCAGCGCAGAACCGTCTGGCCGGGGTAATAAAATCCCAGGACCGGCGTGTAATGCCGCGTGTCCGATGTCAACTCAATGACGTAGTTCATGGGCTTGCCGCTTGCTGACGTCGCCGGAATGACCAAATTCGTATGCAGCCCCGCGAACAGCGGCATAACCGTAATTTCGGGCTGATTGCCCGCCATTACCACATGCAGCCTCCACTCGGCCTTCGACGCGCCCGTAGCCATTGCCGGATGCGATCCGGGCTGCAATTTGATGATGCTGGTGTGCAGCGGGGCAGTGACCAGGGTCGGCAGGCTGTTACCATAAGCATATAGGATTTCCCCGCCGCTCCCGGCAATAGCGGGTAGCGTCTGCAACTGGCCTGCTTGATACGCCGACACTAGTGCCCGCTTCATGGCGGCCAGCGATTTGTGCTGGATACGTCCAGAAGGAGGGGCGGCGATGGTCTTTTGCCAGACCTGAACAGACGAATCCGGCAAGGCGCCCGTCCCCTGGGCGTTGTCATTGAGTATGGGCACAGGGGTAACGCTAGCTCCGAGGGTTGACGGCTTTGGGGCGGGTACCTGGATTGAAGGCACCAGGACACCCGCAAAAGCCCCTGCCGGAATCAGGGCCGCCGCCACAGACAAAGCTACTATTTTCCGAAAGTTTTTCATAAAAATCCTCTTATGCCAGCGTCTGGTTCCAGTTGAATGAGGTGATGTAAATACCGAACGGGTTGCCGTTCAGCATTTGCGGGTTGTTTGACGGCTTCGTCACTGCGTAACTGATGTCTCCTTCCCAGTGGGTTTCGCCCCGGATATTGCCGTTTTTGCCATATTGTGTTTCAACCCACTGCACCTGAAACGTGCCGCCGTTCGGGCGCAGCGCCCCCAGCGGCAGGGCGCTGGTGATCGTCACCGTGCGTCCGCCCTTTTTATTCACGTAGTTCGAGTATGGGTTGTGGCGGCTGAAATATGCCGTAAGCACCGGCTGCTCCCGCTGATCGATGTACTTATAAGCCGCTTTGTATGTCTGCTTTTCGGCGGCCACGTCCGGCAGGCGTTCGCGCACCAGGCGCAGCCAATGAGCCAGCACATGCCGGATAATGGGCTGCTGATAGGTGCCCGCGCTCACCGCTTGCGCCAGGTGCACGCTCTCACCCAGATGGTTGGTTTGCACAACGTACGGGATGACATGCACGCGATTCGCCTCGTACACCATCCCAGCCCCGAAAAGCCCCGCGATGGCCAGACAGCCGAAAGCCATAAAGCGCCAGTTTTTGGCGGCGGCGATGTAGTCCCCATACCGTTCCATCCACTCGCGGCGCGCGGCGAGATAGCGGTCCAGCGAATGGTCGGTGTCTTGTGTTTCCTGTTTGTCTGGCATGTTCAAGGTTCCTTTTGCGTACTATTTGTGGCGGTATGGCGCGTCAGTCGAGATGTTTCAGGTCGATTTTCGGGGCACTGACGCCACCTGTGGACGGGCTGCCCGGCATCAGGGTGTCATGGGCGCCATGTATTGCGTCCTGCGTCTGCCTGTGGGTGTTTACCCATTTATCAAACGCGGAAGGCGTGTCGGTTGCGGGTGCTTTCGGTGCCGCAACCGCTGAACCGGCGCTGGACGTTGGCGTTGCGTTCGGTGCCCCTGATCCTGTGGGCGGCAATGGGGCCGCAACCGCTGAACCGACGCTCGCCGGGGTCGTAGTTGCCGGGGCGCTCGGCGCCGACGGACGGGGATTTGTCGTGCCAGAGGCCGGGGCCTGCGTCCCTGACGTTGCCGCTCCAGGGGTGGTGCCGGATCTTGTCGGGGCCGCGACACCTGCCGATGCCGTGCCCGACGTTGCCGAAGACGGGGCCTGCACGCCAGAGGTGGAAGCCGGGCCGGACGGTGTCGGGGCTGGGACACCAGCCGATGCCGTGCCAGGGGTTGTGACTGTGCCGGACATTACCGGGGCCGAGACACCGGCCGATGCGCTGGTTCCCCCAGCGGCACCCATAGCACCCGCGCCGCCCGCAAGGCCGCCGCTGGCGGCACCCGTTCCACCTGAAGCAAGCCCAGCCGCTTCGGCCACGCTCATAATGCCCGCAC
>JAKAFG010000121.1 GCA_021818125.1 Pseudomonadota bacterium
GAGGCGCAATTGCTGGATGCTGGCGCAGAAGCCGTCACCTTTCTTGAAGGCGATGACGGTGAAACCGTGTTCGATGAAGGCCAGATCTGGCAGAACAGCCAGTGCCAGGCCTTGTTTGCTGCCGACAACCATAGTGAAGCCGCCCTGCAAAAGCTGGCCAGAGACCATGACTGGCAGCAATTCGCAGCACAGTTCACCCCGCTGGAGGAACAAGACTGGGTAGCGGCGACGCAGGCCGCCTTCCCGGCACGTTGCTTCGGTCGCCTCTGGGTAGCCCCCAGTTGGGATGCTGCGCCCGCTGACGCCACTCGCGTGCTGCATCTCGACCCCGGCCAGGCCTTTGGCACCGGCGCCCACGCCACCACGGCCCTGTGCCTGCGTTTCCTGGACGCGCAGATCCGCGGGGGCGAAAGCCTTATCGATTACGGTTGCGGCTCCGGCATCCTGGCTATCGCCGGGCTGCTGCTGGGTGTCGACCAGGCGTTCGGCGTCGATACGGACCCCGTTGCGCTGCAGGTAGCCGCAGCCAATGCTGAAGGCAACGGCGTCCGTACTGGCCTGCAACTCGCGCTACCGGGAAACGCCAGTCTGCCCATGGCCGACATCCTGGTCGCCAACATTCTGGCGACCCCCTTGTTAGCCCTCGCGCCCACTTTGGCTCACTCTGTCCGTCCAGGAGGCTGGATCGCACTATCCGGCATCCTGCACCATCAGGAAGCGGAGATTGACGCCGCCTATAGACCCTATTTCGATCTCGCCGCCCCGCAACACGAAGAAGACTGGTCGCTCCTCTATGGCCAGCGCAAAATCGGAGTATGACCATGGAAATCACCTGCCCCCGCTGTGAATCGACCTTTGCCACGGATGGTAAAGCCCTGCGCGAGCATCACTATCAGGTGAAATGCAGCGTCTGCCAACAAATCTTCCCTATTGATGTCACCGCAGAGCATACGCGTGCCGGTAGCAGCCTGGGGCGCCGTCTGGGTAGACTTCTGCTCATCCTGGCCATCATCCTGCTGATTATCGCCCTGATTGGACAGGTACTTTGGTGGACACACAGCTACAGTTACGCCGCCACCAGCGCGCCCGTACGCCGCGTCCTGCTGAATGGCGCAGAACAACTGGATATCACCATTCCGTGGCCAGGCCCTAACAAAGACATCCGTATTTTAAACAGTCAGGTTACCCCAGTGGGGGATCACTTGGCGCGCATCACCGGCAACATCGAAAATGTGGCCAACCAAGTCCAGGCCTACCCGGTGATCGAAGTCACCCTCAGTAATGCCTATGGCGCACCCATTGCCCACCTGCATTTTACCGCAGCACAATACCTGCGCGGAGAATTCCATGCCAGCGCCGGATTTGTTCCTGGCACTGCAGTACCATTTACCCTCAGCAGTCCTACCTTGACGGCGGCTGCCGGTTACCAAGTCACTCTCCTCAGTCGTCCCTGAGGAGGCTGACCATGGAAACCATCGACATGTCTCTGAGCGATTGCGTGACACTGGTCATGGACCGCTATTTGGCGGATTTGCAGGGCGAAGTGCCGAGCAACTTGCATGCACTGATAATAGACGAAGTGGAACGTGCCCTGCTCGCCAACACCCTGCAGCATTGTAGCGGACAACGCGGCATGGCCGCCCAGTGGCTAGGCATCAATCGCAACACCCTGCGTAAGAAGCTACAAGCCTACGGATTAGATACCTGAATCCACTGTGGAGCGGCGTTCGCCACCGATTGCGGGTTCGCACCGACCACATTGCCGCTGCCATTCAGGTACTGCTGATAATAAGCGAGTACCCGCGGCACGTAAGCCTGGGTTTCTGCAAAAGGCGGAATATGATAACCCGCCTGGATCACGGCTTTCGATCCCGCGTTGTAGGCGGCTACGGCCAGTTTCAGGTCACCACTAAATACCTGCAGCAAATGGGCCAGATACGCCGTGCCACCGTTGATGTTATCAGCCGGGCTGAATGCATTCGCCACCCCGAAACGATCAGCCGTCGCCGGGATGAGTTGCATCAGCCCGATCGCACCCTTGGGTGAAACCGCCCCCGCATTATAACCAGACTCTGCGCTAATCACGGCATTAATCAGCGCCGGACTGACCCCGTAACGGCTAGCCGCCGCCCGAATCAGCGCCTGATAATGCGCCCTGGCCACCCTATTAAAATCCGCGCGCGCCACGGCTACCGCCATTTTCGGCGTCCGCATCACCATCCGGTACTTGTCATTCCCGGCAGGCACGTTGGTCAGATGCACCACCCCGCTGCTATCGGTATAAGCATAAATATTGGCCTCCGCCGTACTTCCGCAAAGGAGCAACATCGCACCGAGCATCAGGCCAACCCTCACTTCACCACCCGCAGTGAAGGGCGCTCGGGCTTACTGGGGAGGTTATCCGCGTTCTCAACACCGCCTCCCTCCGGAGACGGCGGCGGTGTGGTTGGCATTTCGGGATCGGCAAAGCCCATCCCCTCCTGCGTCTCCGCAGCGTAAATCGCCGCCACAGCCGCCATCGGTACATCCACCGTGCGGGCGACCCCACCAAAGCGGGCGTTAAAGGAAATCCAGTCGTCCGCCATGCGGAGACTGTGGCAAGCGCGCGGCGAGACATCAAGAATCATCCGTCCATCCTTTTCGTAGCCGCTCGGGACAGAAACTCCCGGATAAGCCACGACCACCAGAATATACGGCGTATGTCCCTGGTCCACACACCACTGATAGACGGCATTGAGCAGATAGGGCTTGGCACTTTCAGGTAACAATTTTTGTTCTCCATCATCATTAAGGCCTGGCAACAACTCGCGCGCCGGAGCTGCCACTGCTGCTTTGAGACTCCTACATATCCACGTTTATAGACGATTTCTCAGAATTCTCAAGACAGCATATTGGCATAAAGCGGCTCCATCGGCTGCAAACGCTTGTTCAAAAGCGCAACAAGCATTTAGTGATATTTATTTTTCATATAGTTACATCCATATAAACCACATATCCCGAGCCCTTCTTGGGTGTACTCATAAAAAATATCTTGCCTCCGTGACACTAATCTCTAAAATGCAAAGCATAATGCATGCGCTTTTATGATCGGCCCCGCCGGGGCCGTATACTTACGTTCGGAGGAACCCCATGCAGTTAGCATTACGTCAGCAGCTTCGCGTTGTCACTTTCAGCTTGGCCGCGGCCGGTGCCGTAGCCTTGTCCGGCTGTGCCGCCACCCAGGTCGCATTGGAACATAAAGATCTCAGCGTGCAAACCAAGATGTCCAATACCATCTTTTTGAATCCCGTTCCGCCGTCTGAGCAAACCGTATATGTGCAGTTCAAAAACACTTCAGATAAGACTTTAAATGTAGCGGCGCTCGAACAAGAAATTGACGCCAATTTGACTAATCAAGGCTACCGCATCGTTCCCTACAACCAAGCGCATTACATGCTGCAGATCAACATCCTTTCTGTTGGTAAGATGTCCGAAGCCGCGGCGAATCGGTCTTTGACAAACGGCTTTGGCGGCGCGGCCTTTGGTGCCGCCGCAGGCGCCGTCATTGGTCAGAGCTGGCAGGGTGCGGGTGCCGGAGCACTGGTGGGTGGCGCCATCGGCCTAGTCGCTGACTCGCTGGTGAAAGACGTGACCTACGCCATGATTACTGACGTGCAGGTGGCCGAACGGAGCAAGGAAGCGGTCAATCAGCAGACCAACGCCAACCTGCAGCAAGGCACCAGCACCACTACCAACCAGCAGATCAGCGGTACCGGCCACTGGTTATATTACCGGACCCGTATTGTTTCCACCGCCAACAAAGTGAATCTGGACTTTAAGGACGCTGTACCGCCCCTGCAAGGTCAGCTGGTTCACAGCCTTTCCGGCATTCTCTAAAAACTGAGACATGCCTATTAAAGCCCACTTACGTGGGCCACAAGGCAAAAAGCCCCGCCCAAGGGATCGGGCGGGGCTTTTAATTACGTATCTGTTGTTGGCCCGTGCCAGAGGAGGCCACCCTACCGGATGGCCTCCCTTTTCGGATTAACGATCGGGCCTAGTCACGGTGGTAAGCCACCACCCGCTCCACCTCATTTTTGGCACCCAGGATAACGGGGACGCGCTCGTGCAAGCCCTGGGGATCGATGTCCAGAATGCGCGTCGTGCCCGTGCTGGCCGCGCCACCCGCCTGCTCTACGAGATAGGACATGGGATTGGCCTCGTACAGCAGACGCAGCTTGCCCGGTTTCTTCGGATCACGCTGATCAAAGGGATACAGGAAAATACCACCCCGACAAAGGATGCGATGCACATCAGCCACCATGGATCCGACCCAGCGCATGTTGAAGTTGCGCTGACGGGGGCCATCGGTGCCCTGATTGAGTTCGTCGATATAACGTTGCACCGGTTTCTGCCAGTGGCGATGGTTGCTCATGTTGATGGCATATTCGCTGGTGTCCTCGGGAATACGCATCTGGCTGTGAGTCAGGATATACTCACCGATGGAAGGATCAAGGGTGAAGCCATTGACTCCATAGCCGGTGCTATAGACCAGCATATTGCTGGAGCCGTACAACGCGTAGCCGGCGCAGACCTGCTCCACGCCAGGCTGGAGGAAATCGGCGAGTTCCGCATCACGCCCGGCCACGGGTGCCTTGAGAATGCTGAAAATGGTCCCGACGCTGATGCCGACATCGATATTGCTGGAACCATCCAATGGATCAAAAAGCAGCAGATACTTGCCGCGCGGAATATTGTTGGGGATGGCATAGGGGCCATCCATCTCCTCGGAGGCCATGCCGGCAAGATGGCCCGTCCAGTCCATGGACTTGAGGATGGCTTCGTTGGAGATGATATCCAGCTTTTTCTGCACCTCGCCCTGCACGTTATCTGTCCCCGCACTGCCCAATGCCCCCACCAGCGCACCGCGATACACCTGCGCCCCAATGAATTTGCAGGAGATGGTGAGATCGTTGAGCAAACCGGCGAAGTCGCCAGAGGCACCGGGATAGAGGCGCGTTTCTTCAATAATAAATTGGCTGAGGGTGGTGCCGATATGCATGGTACGGTCCTTTACTGGAAGATGAGTGATCGTCTAGAGAGCACTGAGGCCCAATTTGAATTCTACCGTGGATTCTATCGCGCGCGCCGTTCCCTGGTCCAACCATTGCAGTAACTGAATATGAAAGCGATGGATACCCCCACTGATTTTCGGATAATAATCGGCGCGATCTGTCAATTCCAGGCGGATCATGGAGGGCGGACGGCGGGCATCCAAAGGCGCTCCATAACGCCCTTCCCGGGCTTCTACGGTCGACCATGCACAAGAGTCGCGCAACAACGCGAGAATCAGGTCTGCGCTACTCTGCAGAACTTCCAGGCTGTTCTGCCACCCATTCAGAAGCCCGCGGATGCGCTCAGGGGCTTGCTGGTTCCAAAACGCCAGTATGGGCAGATCACAGTCCGCAAGGCCTCCGGCTACCCCCATCCTGCCGCGCGCGAGCTGGATGATTTCCTGATGGCGCAATAATTGCCCGAAAGGCTCACGGTGCTCGCGCAGTGCTTTGATTTGTTGCTCTATGCGAAATTGCCAGGCGCGCAAAGGGTCTTCATTCGCCTCGGGGCTCTGCGCCCATGCGGCAAGGCTCTGAGCAAGACGTTCCAGCTCCAGAATGAGATCAAGGCGCAACTCCGGGCGGCTGCAAAAATCAAGCAGCTCATTGTAAGGGCGCAGGGCATTGCGCAGACTGGTTGTGCCCGCTACCTCTTGCTGTAACTGTGCGAAGACGCTCTCCAGGCGCAGCAAAAGGCGCGCGCGTTCATGGAGCGGGTGTTCATAAACAGCCATGCCGTAACCTCGATTCAAGGCTCACTGCCGCTGCACGGAGCCACCGCGCCCCAAAACCAGGGAATGGCAGCGTGCACCATTTCTGGGCAGTGCCCCCACAGGTTGCCACAGGCGCTTTCCCTAAGCAAATCGTTAGGTTCCCCGCAAATGGCGGAGATAGAGATCAACCTGGGTTTGCAACTCAGCCAGTGACCCTTCATTGGAAATAATCCAGTCGGCGGCGGCATTACGCGCGACGCGATCACATTGCGCCGCGAGCACCGCAGAGATTTGCTCCTCTGTCCAGCCAGGGCGGGCACGCAGGCGCTCTATTTGCAGGGATCGTGGGCAATCGACGACAAGGACTTGATCCAGCAATGGGCGATAGCCATTTTCGACCAGCAGCGGCACCACCCAGACCATCAGCGCTTGCGGATGCCGTCTGGACAATGCATCGCTGGCAGTTATAAAGGATGCACGAATAAGCGGATGGAGAAGGGCTTCCAGCCAGATTTTCGCCGCTGGATCAGCAAAAATCCGGGCACGTAATGCGGCGCGATCGAGGCAGCCATCTTCGCCTAAAAAAGTCTGGCCAA
>JAKAFG010000122.1 GCA_021818125.1 Pseudomonadota bacterium
AGCCCTCTGTGGTCTTCTTGGTCACTGCACTCATCGCCCCACTCGCCATCGCCTGCTTACGCCAATGGTACAGCGTAACATCAGAAATCCCTTCCTGCCTGGCTAACTCTGCCACGGACAAACTGGAGGGCGGCAACATCTTCTGCAATACAGCGGCCTTACGTTCTGCTGAGTAATGTTTCATCTCGATAATCCACTTTCCGCCCCCACCCTACGCCTGACTCCATTTCAGAGAGGCGACAACTACGCTGACACCGGGGGGCACCAGCACCAGGGTGTTCACGCCATGCCGAGCGATCATTGCGGCCGCCACGATGGTTTTGCCGAAGGCAGTGGGTGCGCACAACACGCCCGCGTCGTGACGCAACATAGCGGCGACAGCCGCCTCCTGATCGGAACGCAGGGTGCCCGCGAAGTGTACGTCGATGGGTTCACCGGGAACCCTCTCATCCCGCAGTTCACAGCGGATGCCGTTGTCGCGCAGCAATTCCTGCGCGGCGTCGAGGCAGCCGCGCGGTAGGGCGATGTGCTGCGGATAGTTTTCTCCACAGCCGATGACACGCGGTTTGTCCCACACCGACATTCGCATCGCCTGCGCCTTGTAGAACTCTGGATTCTGGAACGCGGCAAGGCGGATCAGGCGGTTAATCAATGACAGTGGTAATTGGGCTTTCTCGAAGTAGATGAGATTGCCCAATGTTACCCTGAGCGTCTTTGGCATTGCCCCGGATAACTTCACTATTGCTGGCGTTGAACGCTTCCACGGCGTCGCCAGGTCTTCTTCATCAATAAAGGTGACGTCCAACGGATGGGTCCCATCCGTGGCGCGCAGGATGGTGGGCTCGATATCCTGCGGCTCCATCGGCTGGATGGATGCCAGGAAAGCCCATTGATCTGGATAAGGGCGCAAGTCGGTATCGACGAATACGCTGCAGCCATTCTCGCGGGGTTTTTTCTGCAGAGGCAAGGCAATCAGATTGCCGAACCCGCCCTTGGGCATCGTGTCCTGATTGGGAAACAGCCGGTCATAGGAATTCAGCTTCAGTTGCTGGGTGCGCGCACAGGTACGGCTGATGATGGCCGTGCCCAGGCGACGGGCATCCCGTGCTGCGACCCTGCTTGCGAAAAACACCCAAGCATGAGCACCCTGCCCGGAACGCGAAATCTCCAGAGCGGCTGGGACGCCAAGTGCTTCGCAAGAACGCACAAAGGCGCGAGCGTCGTCGTGCCACTCGGCTTCATCGAAATCGACGGCGAGAAAGGTGCACGTGTCATCTTCCAGCAAGGGATAGACCCCGACCGTGTGCTTGCCGAGCAAATGATCATAGATGACCGAATCCGCCAGCGGGGACAGCCGCCGATTACCACAATCCCCGCATTTGGTGCGCGGCTTGTCACATACTCCGGGGTGCCACTCATTGGCGCAGGCCGGTGCGTATCCCGACTTACCCGTACTCTTGCTCTCCCAGCGGACGGGATAGACATCCGTTCGCCCACGAAATAGCCGACGAAACAACGCCACCTTTGCGTCGGCTGAAAAAGGGGAGGGGCCTGATCCCGGCACGGGCGGCGTTGGCTCAGGCGGTAAACGCCACGCGATACCGTGCGATTCCAGAAGCGCGACCAAGCGGGCATTTTCCTGCCCTAACGCCGCGAGCGAATCCTGTTCCCCTATCGTACCGGCTGGAGCGTCAAGGTGAGGATTTTGTGGCGTCAAGGATTTCATGGCGATGACTATTATCCGTATTTACCGGTATAGGTCCCCCAAAACTTGTATTTTCTCTGGTGTTCCTGGTAAAGGCGTTGCTTGTAGGCCGTGTGATCTTCCCAATCGCCCCAGTGAGAAACGCGCGCTGCTAAAAGATCCAATTTCTGTAAATAGTGGACACCATGGTGGTACGTTTTGGGTTTGCCGCGGTGAAGGATGGATTCCACCAGGGCACGGTAAATCATGCAGGCGGCAAGGTTGCGATCTGCTGCCGACAATTCCTCAGCGAGGTCCTGCAACCCCCAGTAGTAATCGCCGTTGATCGCTGCGGCGTGGGTGAGCACATACTGCTCCGCGTCGTCCAGACTCCCCACCTGCAGCAAAAATTGCGCATTGTCCAGAATGAACTGGGGACTTGCCAATAGCTTGGCCGCCTCTTCGGCGATAACATTCTCCCGCTCTGATTCCCCGAGAAATGCGATCAGTACATCCAGGGTTTTGGGATTGCGGTGCCTCCGAAAAATCCGCCAAGCCACGGGAATCGCAAGATTGCTGCATCCTTGACGTGGATAGATCGTGAGCAGCAGTTCATCCCGCTGAACGGATTCCCTACACTCATCTGAAGGGACTCGCTCCAACCACGAACGGGCATTATCGAGATCATCGCATTCGAGGTACACCCGACCGATGTCCAGACACGCGGCGGGAGAAGGGTCCCCCCAGGCGGCGATGCGGGTTTTTTCAAACAAAGGGGCGTCACCCAACTGGCGCGCCAAGGATTCCACCCCACGCAGATGATCGCGGCGACGGTATTCGTCAACTGCGGTGTCCGCTTGGGCCTGATACCTCGCGATCAGACTCCGCAGTTGATCGCCGGGCAAGAACTGGCTGGCCGTCTGTAGCAATAACCCCCGTACGCCATAGTCATCTTTTTCAAGAATCCTCGCCGTCAAATCCGCCATGGCCTCCTTATCAGTGCAATCACGGGCATATTCAGCGAAGATCTGCGTGGCGTCCACTTGGAAAACTTCACCAAGGGAGCCACCAGAATCGTCGCATCGCTCGATGAGCGCTTTGTCCAAGGCAAAAAATTCACCTACCAGAGCAGCTCCCCTACAGGGATCTGGTGCCCCTTGCCGCAGAAGCTCCAGTACTGCGCTCACCTCATTGGCGAAAGCCGAAGCTTCGGACCAAGGGATGAAACCGTCAAAGCCCTTCATCTGTTTAAGCTTGCTCTGGTACTTTTGCAACGCCTCGGTGGGGGTGGCAATCAGGCGTTCTACCCATTCGCCGACCGAAGGGTTCTCCGCAGCCTTGAGCACGAGGGACCTCGCCAGGTGTTCTGCGCCTAACTCAATGAGCCGAGCCTCCTTGTCCTCGGGCGTTATCCTGGGGTCTGCATCGGTCATAGGGGAAAACACGGTCACAAGACCACCGTGGAACGTGGCATGATCACGTCATATTCAGCCGATGACATGATCAGGATCCCCGCGTCGGAGCATGGCTTTTGAGCCAGTCGCGCAAGGCGGCATTCATGCGGGTCTGCCAGCCTGGGCCGGAGGCGCGAAACGTTTCCAACACGTCGCGATCGAAACGGATCGTCGTGGATTCCTTGAGCGCTCCCATGGGTCGACCCCGCTTCCTGCGACTGGAATCGATGCCAGCCTGCATCTCTTCCCGCGAAAGCGGGCGGCCGTCTTCGTCGGTTCCATCCCAAGCGAAGTCGCCGGTGGCCCGGAGCCGTGCCAAATCAGTCTGTGAAGTCGTTTTCAAACCATTCATGGTACATCTCCCGTTCCTCCGCGCTGGCTTTTCTAAAACTGATGATTCGGACTTCCCTGCTGCGCTCGGCATGCGCCAGCGAAAGCACGGTGAGTACCTCAAACACATAGACAAAGGTCTGAAGCCGTATTTCGTTATTCCGTACACCGGCACGTCGAGACGATAGCGGGACTCCAGCACCCAATCCGCATCGCGAAAATCCAGCCCATACTTCTCCAGGTTGGACTGGCGTTTCTGCTCATCCCAACGTATGCGCCTCGCCATCGAACTTATTGTAGTAACATAAAAAATGGGGGTCAATGGCGGCGGCGGACTTTTTGCGCCGACATGACCTCCTTTGCAAAGGAGAAAACGGGGGTTGATACAATAGCAGGTCTTTTCACCTCTGGACTGGCTGCTGTTCCGCTATTGCCGCAATCAATGCAAAAAATGCGATGTTGCCACGCGTTCGCAATTGGTATTGCGACTGCTGCGGCAGAGTAGTCAGAATCCCACCGTCTCAAGTTTGGCCAGAAAGCCCATCAGAAACATGTGACGTTTCCATATTTTTTAGTGGTCCTGCATTAAACCCTGGGAGCCCGTATCCCTGAGTCGCTCTTGCAAGGTTTCTGAACTCATGCATCCGCAGAGCGGCCTTTCCATGCCAAGCCAATCCTGGCATTGGCAACATAAATATTCTGCTCGATTACGAACTGATCGATCCTGGCTTTCAGATGGGCGCTCACAGCATAGGCAGCAGGGCCCCGTCTGAGTCGCCTGATATGACAGCAGACGCTTTCTGCCGCTCATTTTGGTGACGGCTTAAGGCGCGGCGATGGCGGAAATGCTGCATTTTCAGGTCGTTTTCGGTAAAGAATGGCGAATTCGGTGATCGGCGGGCATGCCCCTCCCTCCGGCGACCTTCCCGGATGGGCAAATCCTGTGGTGGCGACTCAGTACCCGAACTGGCGGAGTGTTTTGCGAGCGCTGGCGGCGAACTCACGGCCCGCCTTGGCGATGTTTTCCACGCCGATGAGACGCATGATGCTCATGGCGAGGCCACGCAGAGTCGCCATCATATGCGGTCCGTTTTCGGTGCGAATTTGGGAGAGATCTTCGCGCCGCCTCCCGTGCTTGATATTGGATAAACAAGCGGCCTGCCAGCCGAGGAGCGCTACCCAGCGGTCATCCAGAGTAGCCACATAGCGCAGGGTACGCCCGCCATCGTGCGGAAGCCGCGATCATGACCCGCTTGCATCAGGATGTTCCAGCGTTCCCGCTCCGTGGGCAGGGTAGGTCGCACCTGAATGCGGTGTAAATCAGCTCGCTGGTTCTCAGTGAGTTTCGGAGCGTCCATGCGGTAAAAACTACCGCATCCACCCCGAAAGTTCGTAGTTGGGCTTTATTAAATTATATCAAGATGTTAGGTTGGTTCTTGCCAGAGCCCTGGCTATAACGCATTTTTCCTAACGGTTTTCCCTGGCAAAAAAGTATCATCTTGGCGTCGCGCGGATTCTCTGCCTCCGGGTGAGCGTTCCAATGGCAAGTTTGCAGCGTTATATATAAGCGGCTACCCGGCCGTTCGGGATTTACATGCAGATAGCCAAAATACCGTCACCACCTGATCATGCCTGTGAATAAAGGACATACCACTTTCGCAATGCCACCAAACTCCATATAGATTCCACTACACCAAATGGCCAAGTGCCAGCAAGAAAGCCGTATGCAGCAGAACCCAAACATGAAAACGCAAAGGCCAGAGTAAACCAGGATGACCGCGCTTCAAAAGCATAAAACAACATCATCAGGGTTACGACCGATGCCCCGTAAAGTGTCAACATAAATATCTCTCGTACACCATTTAGTTGCGCGAACCGCTTTCCATCGTTTCCACCCAGGCCTGTGCTCCCATCTGCACGGGATCCCATGGGCTGCTGAACGGCGGCGTGTAGCTGAGATCGAGATCATTCAGATCTTCGACGCCCATGCCATGGAAAAGCGCCGTTGCGAAGATATCGATGCGTTTCGATACCCCCGACTGCCAGTGGCCGAGGATCTGCGCGCCCAGGAGTCTGCCGGTCCGGTGATCGCCCGTCACCCTGATGCGCAGTTTCTGTGCGTCCGGGTAATAGGCCTTGTGATCCCAGGTTTGCGTTTCGACGGTGACAGGATCGAATCCCGCAGCGCGCGCTTCGGCTTCGCGCAAGCCCGTCCGCGCGATCGCCAATTCGAAGACCTTGACCGTCTGAGTGCCGACCGAACCCGCAAAGATGCGCTCCCCGCCAACCGCGTTCTCGCCGACTACACGTCCTTGCTTGTGTGCGGTCGTGCCGAGCGGTAGATACGCTGGCCGTTGCAGTATCCGATGCCAGGTCTCGACACAGTCGCCGGCGGCCCAGATGCCCGGTATCCCCGTCTCCATGCGTTGGGTGACGCGAATCGCGCCCGATGGGCCAAGAGGAATCCCCGCAGCGGCGGCAAGATCTGTGTCTGGTCGCGCACCAGTGGCAACCAGCACCAGATCAGCCGAGGCCGTAAACTTGCCCGCACCCGATACTGCGAGGCTGTGCGGGCCATCAACTTCGATTCGTTCCACAGCGCAGGCGCCCACGATGCGCACGCCATGCCGTGACAACTCCTCCCCGACCAGCCTGCCGAACTCCGGATCGATGGTCGGGAACACGGGATCGGTATGACTCACGAGCGTGACCTCGATCCCTCGACGCCGTAGTGCGTCGGCCATCTCGACACCGATATAGCCCGCACCAACAATGATGACGGAGCGCGCCCCGCGCTCCGTGAGATGATTCTGGACCGCGAACCCGTCCGCCATGGTATGCAAAAAATACACGCCGGGGAGGTCGAGGCCAGGCAAGCCTTTGGGGCGGGATGGCACGGCACCGGTCGCGATCACCAA
>JAKAFG010000123.1 GCA_021818125.1 Pseudomonadota bacterium
ACCGGGTAAGGAGCTCCGTGAGCAGGTTGATTACCCTGGAGCGGTTGCGGGTGGCAAGGCCTAATTGACGGTTCCCGGCGTGGATACCGTTGTCGTCCTCGTCCTGCTGTTGGCGATCGCGCTGGGCGTGTGGATTGGTCGAATTACCGCTCACCGAAAATCTGCGCCGATTGCCCCCGACACGATCCCCGAAATTTATATTCAGGGACTCAACCATCTCCTCAGTGAGCGCAATGATGAAGCGGTAGAGGTTTTTCTCGATGCGCTGCGGCAACATCCGGAGAGCGTTGACATTTTGCTCGCCCTGGGACGCCTCTTCCGGCGACGCGGAGAGTTGGAACGTGCCTTGCGGGTACATCAGCATCTTCTGGATCAACCGGCACTGGCGCCTGACCTGCGGCAAAGTGTGCTTTTCGAGATCGCGCAGGATTACCTCAAGGCAGGGATTCTCGATCGGGCGGAATCCATCCTCAAAGAATTATTGGATCGTCAACCCGATCATCTGGAGGGTCTTGCTACGCTTGCCGAGCTGTACGAACTGGGCAGTGAGTGGGCGCAGTCTATCGCGGTTCGTCAGCGCTTACATAAAGCGGGTAAGCGCGACCAGCGTCCCGTGATTGCCATGCTCTATGGTGAACTGGCCGAGCAATCGCTGCTCGTAGGAGAGGCAGGGCAGGCAAAGGTTTTTTTGGAGTTGGCCCGGAAGGAGGATCCAGAAAATCCGCGGGCCTTGGTGATTGGTGGACGCATCGCCTTCGATCGGCAGGACTGGGGCGGTGCGTTAAGCCTTTGGGAGAAACTTCTTGACTCCCCAGTGGAATCTGTAGTTCTGCTTATTTTGGAACCCTTTCTGAGCGTTTTACGATATGCTGCGAACGGCACGGATGTGCAAGAAGCACGAGAACGCCTGTTGAAGATGTGCAATTCGCCACTGGCCGTAAAACTTTTGGCGCATGCCTTGCAGGCGGTTGAGGGAACCCCCGCGGCGACGGCATATTTAAGAGGCGTTCTGTTGCGGCAGCCAGATATGCGGGTGATGCAGGTTTTGCTGGAACTGGATCCCGATGCACCGGATCCCGCATTGTATCCCGTTATGGCGCTAGCGGTCAGGGGGCTGGCGGTGGAACCAGCGGTTTTTCATTGTCAGTCTTGTGGTTATCAAAGCCCCCAGTACTATTGGCGCTGCCCTAGCTGCCGTCAGTGGGGCACCTTTTCCGGAGGGTGTAGTTTGTGATTTCACCGCTCATTGTTGCGCTGGATTATGCGAACGAACGCGACGCCCTGGTTTTGGCGGACCAGCTTGATCCTGCCGCGTGTCGGGTCAAGGTAGGTAAGGAACTCTTTACCGCCTGTGGCCCCGCCATTGTGGAGCACCTGCAGGAGCGGGGATTTGACGTGTTTCTTGACCTCAAATTTCACGATATTCCGCAGACCGTCGCCAAAGCTTGCAGGGCGGCAGCGCGTCTCGGCGTATGGATGCTCAACGTACATGCGAGTGGCGGTAGCACCATGCTGCGCGCCGCACGCGAAGCGGTGAACGATGCCGCTGGGACACGGCGGACTCTCCTGGTTGCGGTGACGGTACTCACGAGTATGAACGACGCCGCTTTACGCGAAGTTGGCGTCAACAGTTCGGTGCAGGATCAAGTTGGGCGTTTGGCGACACTTGCAGCAGAATGTGCCTTGGACGGCATCGTCTGTTCCGCGCTGGAGGCAAGTCGTCTACGGGAGGCCGTGCCTGAACTCCTGCGTGTGACTCCGGGAATTCGTCCCGCGCAGTATGCGGAGGATGACCAGAGACGTATTATGACGCCAGCGGCGGCACTGGCGGCGGGATCGGACTTCCTCGTGGTAGGCAGGCCTATTACGGCTGCCGAGGATCCGGCACAGGCCCTTAGCCAGATATTGAGTGAGTTGCCAGGGAACGCCGCCGGTTCTCAGAAATCCGACTGAATATGCTTTTTTAAAGAGGTGGTAAGGGCTGTGCTCCGCGCAACACTGATCATGGAGAAGAAATCTGCTGTGACTACAGACGAAGTGGTGGCGTTGTACAAAGAAGATGGAGCGCTGCTCCAGGGACACTTTCTGCTATCCTCAGGGTTGCATAGTGATACCTACCTGCAGTCGGCCAGGGTACTGCAACATCCCGAGCACGCAGCGCGACTGTGTGCGGCGATGGTGGCGGGTATTCCTGATGATCTGCGGCAGCGCATCTCCTGTGTCGTGGGGCCAGCCATGGGCGCGGTTCTGGTATCCTACGAATGCGGCCGCGCGCTTGGAGTACGCAGCCTGTTCACCGAGCGGGAAGCCGGGCAGATGGTGCTGCGCCGGGGCTTTGCGCTGGCGCCGGGGGAAGGCGTGTTAGTGGTTGAAGATATTACGACGACGGGTGGCTCGACGCGGGAATGTATAGCGGCCATTACCGCAGCGGGCGGGCAAGTATTGGCGGCATCGGCGATTATTGATCGCAGTTCAGGATTCAGCGATTTTGACGGCGTACCATTTTTTCCGCTGTTGACGCTCCCGGTACGTACCTGGGAAGCTGTTGATTGTCCGCTCTGTGCAGTTGGCGGGACGCCCGTTAAACCGGGGAGCCGCGGTCTGCGCTGACCTTGAGGGGCAGGTGGCTTGTGTTTATTATTAACGTTTAGGCTTAGACAAAATGCAAAAGAAGGATCAGTTCATGCAAATCTCGACACCAGAGGCCGCGCCTTTGGAAAGACACATCCATGTGACCATTCCCGCCAGTGAGGTGGAGAGTGGGGTATCCCAGCGTCTGCGTAACAAGGCGCGCTCCGCGCGTTTCCCCGGATTTCGGCCCGGCAAGGCGCCCATGGCCCTCATCGAACGCCATTATGGTTCGGATGCCCTCATGGAGACCTTCGATCATCTTATCAATGAACGCTATTCTCAGGCAGTGCGCGACGAGTCCTTACGTCCGGTTGGAAGACCGGAAGTGCAGGTCGAGAAAGGTGGGCGCGGTGAGGATCTCGTGTTTACGGCCGTGGTAGAGGTGTATCCCGAATTTGATCCGCAGGTGCCGGACGCCACCGTTATCCGCAAGACGGCTGAGGTGACGGATGCGGACGTGGATGCCACCATAGACATTATGCGTCAGCAGCGGCGTTTTTATGTGTCTGCCGAGCGTCCTGCCCAGGACGAAGACCGGGTCACCGTGGATTTTCAGGGGACCATTGATGGTGTCCCCATGGCGGGCGGTGATGTGACCGACTACCCCGTGGTGCTGGGTTCCGGTCGTCTGCTGCGGGACATTGAGCAGGGACTGCTGGGGATGTCTGCGGGAGAAGACCGGACCGTCGCGGTACAGTTTCCGGCAGAATATCATGCTCCGGAATTCGCAGGTCAGGCCGCCCAGTTCCATCTTCAGGTCAGGGAAGTAGCGGCCCCCCAATTGCCCGAAGTGGACGCGGCTTTTGCCCTGGCACTGGGTATTGAGGATGGGGATGTAGCCATACTGCGGCAGGAAGTACGGGAAAATCTGGAACGTGAAGCGCAGCGGATTAGCCGGGGCCAGGTGAAAGCGCAGATTCTGGAACTGGTAGCGGAGAGTAACCATCCCGATTTGCCCAGGCAAATGATCGGACAGGAATTGGAGCGTTTGCAAAAAGACGCCAATGCGGCGGCTGGCGGCGGTGATCTGGACGCGCTGGCCAGGCGGCGTGTGGTACTCGGCCTGGTTTTGTCGGAAATCGTCCGGCGCGAAAAGCTGCGGGCATCCACGGCTGAAATCACTCAGGTTATTCGGGACATGTCCGAGCAGTATGAGGACTCTGAGCAATTCATGAGCTGGTACCGCAGCCATCCCGAGCAGATGGAGCAGGCCGAGGCTATGGTGCTGGAAGACAAAGTGGTGGCGTGGCTTCTGGAGCGTGTTAAAGTGACCGACGAGGCTGTCAGCTTTAACCAGCTCATCGGCCGGGCGCCGGTAGCCGAAGAAAACGCGGAATAACCGATGTCCGACGCGGGACCGTGTCAACAGACAGGAGCATGGATTATGTGGAAACAGTCAGGAGACCAGTTGGCGCCCGCCGTACAGGGCTTGGGGTATGTGCCCATCGTGGTCGAGCAGACCGGGCGCGGCGAGCGATCCTATGATATTTACTCCCGTCTGCTCAAAGAACGGGTGATCTTTATGGTGGGCCAGGTAGAAGATATGATGGCCAATCTGGTGGTTGCTCAGTTGCTTTTTCTGGAAGCGGAGAATCCCGACAAAGATATCGCGCTGTATATCAACAGCCCCGGTGGTTCTGTCACGGCTGGCATGGCGATTTACGACACGATGCAGTTTGTTCGCCCGAAGGTCAGTACGGTCTGCATTGGTCAGGCGGCGAGCATGGGGGCTGTATTACTGGCCGCTGGTGCCGAAGGCAAGCGTTACGCGCTGCCTAACGCACGGATTATGCTGCATCAGCCCTCCGGTGGTTTTCAGGGGCAGGCGCATGATATCGAAATCCATACCAAAGAAATTCTGCGTATCCGTGAGCGGCTCAATGATATTCTGGTCCATCATACCGGACAGGGCCGTGAACGCATTGAGCAGGATCTCGACAGAGACTTTTTCATGTCGGCCGAAGAGGCCCAAACCTACCGTCTTGTGGACGCTGTGATTAGCCATCGCGGTGAAAACGAGACCGCCTGAACAGGCAGGAGAACAGCTATGGCTGGAAAGCATGAGGGAAGCGGTGAAAAGACGCTGTATTGTTCATTCTGTGGCAAAAGCCAGCATGAAGTCCGCAAGCTGATTGCCGGTCCTTCGGTATTTATCTGTGATGAATGCATTGAGTTGTGCAACGACATCGTCAAGGACGAGATACTGGACGATCACAGCGAGGGTCAGGACAAACTGCCCAAGCCCATGGAAATCCGCAAAACGCTGGATGATTACGTCATTGGTCAGGACGTTGCCAAAAAGGTTTTGTCCGTGGCGGTTTACAATCATTACAAGCGTCTGGAACATGGTGGCAAGGACAATGAGGTAGAGCTGGACAAGAGTAATATCCTGCTTATCGGTCCCACCGGCTCGGGCAAGACTCTGCTGGCGCAGACCCTGGCGCGCCTCCTGAATGTACCCTTTGCCATGGCCGATGCCACGACGCTCACGGAAGCCGGCTATGTGGGTGAGGATGTCGAAAACATCATCCAGAAGTTGCTGCAGAAATGTGATTATGATGTGGAAAAGGCGCAGACTGGCATCGTCTATATCGATGAGATCGACAAGATCACTCGTAAGTCCGAGAACCCCTCTATCACCCGCGATGTTTCCGGTGAAGGCGTCCAGCAGGCGTTACTCAAGCTGATTGAAGGCACCGTGGCCTCGGTTCCGCCACAAGGCGGCCGCAAGCATCCGCAGCAGGAGTTTCTGCAGGTGGACACGCGGCATATCCTCTTTATCTGTGGTGGTGCCTTTGCGGGTTTGGAGAAGTCCGTCTCTGCGCGTCTGGAGAAGGGTGGTATGGGCTTCAATGCGCCCCTCAAGCGCCGCGATAGAGAAGCAACCGCAGCCATGCTGATGCAGAATCTGGAGCCGGAAGACCTGGTTCGTTATGGTTTGATTCCCGAGTTTGTCGGACGGTTGCCCATTCTGGCGCTGCTGGAAGAACTGGATGAAGAAGCATTGATTTCTATCCTCACCGATCCGAAGAATGCTTTGGTGAAGCAGTATCAGAAACTATTCGCTCTGGAAGGCGTGACCCTGGAGTTCCGTACCGAGGCATTGCGGGCCATTGCCAAAAAGGCACTGACCCGCAAGACCGGGGCACGTGGTTTACGCTCTATTCTTGAGCAGATTCTGTTGGATACGATGTACGAATTGCCCTCTATGAGTGGCGTGAAAAAGGTGGTAGTGGATGCCGCCGTCGTGGAAAGCGGCACCAAGCCGCTGCTGGTTTATGATGATGCTGCCAAGGTGGATATGTCTCATCCGGCCTGACGTAGAGCGTGGTCGTTATTGAAAAGCACTGTCGACGACCCCATCTGCACTATTATTGGTAGTAATCACCTACTTTTGGAGTAGACCGTGGCCCAAATCGATAAAAGTCTCCTGGTGGAAGAGGAAGCGCAGATGGTACCGGTACTGCCTCTGCGCGATGTTGTGGTATTTCCGTTCATGGTTATCCCTCTTTTCGTGGGGCGGGCGAAGTCGATTCGCGCCCTGGAAGAGGCAATGTCTGGTGAAAAGCAGATTCTGCTGGTGTCACAAAAAAATGCTGCGGACGATGATCCTCAACCGGAAAATATTTATCGGATCGGCACGCTGGCGACGATTCTACAGTTACTCAAACTACCTGATGGTACGGTCAAGGTGCTGGTCGAAGGTACGGACCGGGCTAGAATTGTCTCCTTCCTTCCTGCGGAGGAAT
>JAKAFG010000124.1 GCA_021818125.1 Pseudomonadota bacterium
TTCATAACGGCACATGGCATTAAAACTTGAGCCTCTCAAGGCAACCACGCCTGCAACCAGTCATCGAGGCGATCTTCCAGCATCCAGCGTGCCCGCACCTGATCGCGCAGAGCGTCGCCGGCGGCGGCAAGCGCTGTCCGATCCGAGATGGCCTCCCGGATTGCCTTCATCCAGTCGCGATACCGGTTGGCTACTCGCCAGACCGGGAAATCTCCTTGATAAGGCGTGATATCCGAGCAGACCACGGGAAAGCCCAGCACGCCGTATTCCAGTATCCGCAGATGGCTCTTGGCGTCGTTAAAGGGGTTTGCTTCCAGCGGCGCGATGGCCAGATCCAGATCGAGGCTGGCCAGTTTGGCGGGATACTGCGGCAATGGTACGCCGGGGTGAAATTCATGCACATAAGGGCGCAGGGCCTCGGGACAGAGCCCGAAAAACACCCATTCCACCGCGTTGGCGAGATCACGCACCACGTCGGCCACCAACTCCAGATCGCCCGTATGCCCTACCCCTCCGGCCCAGCCGACACGCGGCTTGGCACCACCACGGCGACGCGGTAGCAGGCCGCCCCAGACCGCCCGTTCGACACAGTTGGGCTGTACGCGCACTTCATCGCTGAAGCCTTTGTAGGCCTGCGCCAGCGGTTCGGTAGCCACCACCAGACGATCACAAAGGCCCGCCGCCTTGCGGAAACGCTTGGCGATGTCTTTGTGAATCTGTCCCTTGTGTACGCTTTTTACGGGCAAATTAGTGATAAGGTCGTCAATCTCGAAGACGCGGAAGGCTTTATGGAGGCGCTTGTGGCGCTCCAGCGCTTCTATTTGCGGCCATTCCATCTGCCGCTGGAGGACGATACTGTCGGGGGAAAATCGCTCCATCTCCGCTGGCTCGAAGATACGCATGGTCTCCCAGCCCTGCACCTTTCCGGCCGCTCGCAGCGCCCGCATGGGCGAGATGATGCGGTATTCACCGCAGCCCTCACGGTCGGCGGGATGGACGAGGATGCGCGGGCGCGGTCGCCATTCCGGGTCCCAAGTCAGAGCCGCCTGATCTTCCAGGAGGAAGTCGGTGCTGGCGAGACTCAGATGCCGGTTGTAGGCCGGATCGAAGGCGAGTTGCGGCAGCCAGCGCGCATAAAAGGCGTTTTTTTCGGCGGCGAAACGGGCCAGTTTATCTTTATCCGCTTTTTGCTCCACCGCGCCTTTCTGACTGGCGGAGCCTTCGTGCAGCAACATGGCCCAGGGTGTCCAGACAATTTTATGCCCTGCCTCACGGACTTTCAGACAAAGATCAATATCGTTGTAGGACACTTTGAACTGCTGCTCGTCGAGTCCGCCCACCTCTTGATACAGCGACTTGGATATGAGCAAACAAGCGCCAGTCACCGCCGAGTAATTCTGAGTGAGCATGGCACGACCAAAATAACCACGATCCTCTGGCACATGGCCGATAAAGGGATGCTCTGCAGGCCCCTTCACTCCCAAAATCACCCCGGCATGCTGAATTTTGCCGTCAGGATAGAGCAACTTGGCACCCACGATACCCACTTCCGGGCGCAGAGCGTGGCTGACCATTTCGTCCAGCCAGTCCTCGTGCAGAGCCGCCGTGTCATTATTAAGCAGCAGGATATAATCGCCATGCGCCGCATCCACAGCCATATTATTCATGGCCGAGAAGTTGAAGGCGCCGGGATAGCGCAGCACCCGCAAGCGCCCGCCCATGCTTTCTTCCTGCGCCGTCAGCATATCCAGATAAGTACGGGTTTCTGCATCGTCACTATCATTATCAATAATCAGAACTTCATAAGCCGGATAACGGGTTTTTTCGATCAGAGATTCGATACAACGCTGTAAAAAACCCAGTTGATTGCGGGTGGGGATGACGATGGAAACCAACGGGGTAGCACCAAGCGGATAACGCACCCGGAAAGAAGGCGGAAATGGTCCGGGCTGCACTTCTGCAGGGATTTGCAATCGCTCGAAATGGCGGACCAAAGCCTGCCGCCCCGCCTCCAGAATCTCCGGCACCGATTTGCGGCAATGACTGCTCCCCTGGTGGCGGTGGTAAAGCACTTCGGGAATATGGCCGATACCCGCATCTCCCACCCGTTCCCAGGCGCGCAGGAGGAAATCATAATCCTCGGCACCATCAGCCTGCGGATCAAAGCCATCGAGGGCGTCAAAGAGCGTCTTTTTAATGAGCATCAGGCCACCGATATAGGGCAGACTACGCAGGTAATCGAGATTAAAATCGGGTTTACAGTGGGGGTTGACGTGCTCGCCTTCTGCAGTGAGGGAGTCTTCGTCGGTGTAGATAATCTGCCATTCAGGATGATTCTGGATGGATTGGGCAAGGCGGAACGTGGCATCGGGGGCGAGTTCGTCACCGGCGTCCAGGACGGCGAGCCAGTCGGTATCCATCTCAGCACGGGTAATGTTTATGCTGACCACAGGATCATTCCCGGCGGCTATCGCCCCCACTCGTGCCGGCAACCATTGCTGCGACAGGCTGGCGTGCGTGGCCTGCGCGGAAGCCTCGCGACCGTTCTCCATCACCAGCAGAGAAACGACCGTCGAGGAGGTACCATTCGCAAGCGCTTGCTGAGCCCACAAGCTTTCTTGAGGGGACCAGCGCTGTGCGGCCAACCACGGCAGCAGCGGTCCCAACGGCCGGAGACATTCATGACCAGTCGTATCCTCCACCACAAAACCGGCACGCTCCGTAACCACTGCAAATAATCTCTCGATGGCATGGGCCAGCGTGCCATCGACCTGGCCGGACTCTTCCTCAAAGTCTTCGGGCTTCAGGTCCAGGGCCAGCAATGGAGCAAGAGCCTGCGCGCGCGCCCAGAACATGCTGCCCGCGAAAAAACCGTAGCGTCGCGGATCTACCATGATCCCCAGCCGGTCCATCAGCGGGCCGACTCGCGGACGATTCGCATCCTTAACCATCTCCAAGGGTAACCAGAATCCCGCCGGCCCGATCATCCCAACCCGCTGCGCACTGGTGAACCGCTCGCGAACGTGGGCCACCACCGATGGCGCCAATAAATTATCCAGCAAATCGCGACGCCAGCGATCGCCATCCCCATGGGACAGGAAGTCAACATGAATCTGCTCCGGCTTCATTTGCCGCAAATGCGGGGACTTCTTGCTGTGAATAAGCAGCAAGTATTCGTGACCGGCGCTTATAGCTGCCTTGGCCAGCGCCAGTCGCGGCGCGATATCGCGACCCCGGTTAGGCCGCACGAAAATTTGCGCCGAAGGAAACCGCTGGGAGATTCTTGACACCAGCGATTCCGCAGGTTCGGTCACGGAAACATAGAGGTTAAAATCTTCGCCCAGACTAGACAATGCATCGGCAATCTCATCCCAGATTTCGACATAAAAAAGATGCAGTATGACGGCCGTCTGGCTTTTTCGCAGGGGACCGAAGTAACAAGATTCAATGGGCGCTACACTTTCAATTTTGGCACCAATGGCCGGATTAAATGGGACAGTCTCAACAGTATGCGGAATATTGATCGAAGCAGACTTTAGTTGGTGCAGAAATTGGGGGAAGCGCGGACTCGTCATGGCTGTACTGTTCTGAATCACTTCCGACGGGTACTGTGGTTTGAGTAGCATGGCGCTGCACAAATCGTCGAGCGACCGAAGTTCAAAGAAATCCTCGAAAGGACGAGGCGTGATGCGCATAGCATCGACTCGACGCTCGATGGGAATACCGAGCAGGGCGACCTCGCGACTTGCGCCAAATATATTGCGAGAGAGTTTTTTCCAGTTATATGGGTTAAAGGCATCCACGACGTGCGCAAAAACTACATAGCCGAACTGCCGTAGGCGTTTGAGCGTTTGGGCTCCCGAGTCGACGGAGTTGCATTCCGCATAGATGACGGGCCGATATTTGAACAACAGATCTCTTGCACCCTTGAGCACTGCGCTTTCCATGCCCTCGACATCAATCTTGATCAGCGCCGGCGCACCGGCGAGTTGCAGTCTATCGAGGGTGATGGCCCGAATTTGAATGCTCGTACCGCTCGCCTGGCCAGATACGGTATTTCCCCGTATATCGATCGCTGCGCTGCCGAAGCTGGAGGCAGCAGAAGCATCAATCGCCTCAAGTTCGAGGATTCCGGGTGTGGCCGCCGCGGCTGCGTGTATCAGGTTGGCTTGCCCAACCTGATTGTCCATGACATTGCGCTGCAGAACACTGAAAGAAGCCGGCTGAGCCTCAATTGAATAGACGTGCCCGGTTGTTCCTACATGGTCGGCGAATGCCAGAGTGTGGGTGCCCACATAGGCACCGACATCAATTACGGTAGCACCGCGCTCGACGAATTGGAGCATGAATGTGATCTCGTTCCACGCCCATTCACCGTACTCCAACAATGAACGGGTAGCTGCGCCGACGTCGTTTTTGAAAACATGCAGGTTTCCTGACCTGGTGGGTGTTCGCTTGGTCCATTGCAGCACTGAATCGGCATTAGAATTCATGATTTTTCCTTTGGCTGATCTTCACATATCTGTTCGATTGCCCAAAGCACGTCGCTGGAAGACATCAATAGACAATACCAACCATTGGGACAGCATCGAGGCGAAAAGCACGGCGAACAGTGTGTAGGTCGATGCAAGCCCAAAACATTGGGACCATGGGCGACCCATTCCTCGACATTGGTGTATCCACCAATGATCTCGACGACACGATGCCCACGCAGAGCGACTGCATGGGTAGTTCCCGTGTCATTGCCGACATAGACGTCAGAGGAATCAATTACCCACGCAGCATACTGCGTCAGCGGAAGAGGGGACTGCATGGCGGCGCCAGTTTCACGCGCTAGCCGTTCAATATCCTCGCGATCATTGGGCGCCCCGAGAAAAATCGGCATATGACCACACTGCATGAGCAGGCGGGCAAGATCGATCCAACTTTGCCTAGGCCACTGCTTGGACGGCACTGAGCCGCTTGGGCAAAGAACCACGCGCAACGGCCCCACTGGTAACGCAGGCGCATTCTCACATTCTGTGCTAGAAATTCTTTCGACCAGCAAGTGCAACTGTCGTTCATGCGGAATGTCTGCTCCGACATATGGCAGCCGGTAGTCTGCAATGGGATCATAGGCGGCGGTCAACAAGCTGCCAACTGAGAATACGATTTCTCGGGCATCGCGCTCGACCCTGAAATCGATTGCAAGATCGAAGCGGCTCTCGGGTAGCGTGACCTCGGCATGCACACCACCGTGCCCGACTCCCCCATATGAAAAGACATCAAGTGTCACACAGTGCGCGAATCCGGCGTCCTGGAAAACTTCACGGGTAAATGATGCACAGAAGATCGTGAAGTCCGCCTTGGGAAATTTTTGCCTCAATCGATCTAGCGCAGACAGGGATAGATAGACGTCACCTATATGATCAAGTTTGATGACCGCGATCTTGCGTACCAAGTTGGCATCAATGATTTCGGAGGCGATGACACGGGCGCCACCTGGGCTCAATGCAGGCAATGGTCGTCCATGCAGGCTTTGTACGCGCAGACGGTGATCGGCGATGCCACGATGAGCACTAGCTCTCGCGGCGTGGAACAGGGGATTATGGTCAATGAAGCAGTCCGGGTGTGCTTGCCGGTATTTACTGACCGAAAATATTGCGCTTGGGTCGCGCCTTTCCTTATGTCCGAACTCGCACCAATGGTAAAGTGGATCGACGCCTGATGCTGCGACGTCTGGATTACGCTGCAGGTACCACATGTCGTCGAAAAGCCCTGACTTTCTGATCCACTCTCTTTCGTATGAATGATGCATACAGACTCCGGAAACCGACTGACCATGCTGCGCGGCATTACGGCCAGCACACCAATATCATTACGTAACAACCAGTTACAAAACTCATCACTCTATCTATGCGAACACATCTTTCGGCGACTTCTGGGCCGTAACACTCCGTTGAAAATAGTAAAGCACCTAGGCTAACTAACAACGCAAAATTACCCACACATAACTATTAGTTCAGACCAGCGTGAGAATTATCATGGAAAAGGTCCTCAACATACTCCGCACTGACAATACGGTCCGATAAAGCATTCCACGAAACTGCCAACTTTCTTCACACACTCTGGATAACGTCGGCCATACTCTTTCAGCTCATGCTCGCTCATCCCACATAAATGTTGATATAGCCGCCCGTCCGCCCTCAAATATAGTTGAACAAACTCAACCCCTGCACCTGCGCAAAGGCTTTTTGCGCCGCCTGCAACGCGGTGGTGCTTTGTTGAAACTGGGTAATCACTTGCGGGTAGCTGATATCAGCCAGGCTGCCCTGCGTGGTC
>JAKAFG010000125.1 GCA_021818125.1 Pseudomonadota bacterium
GTCGCCAGCACCGCGCCGATGGCCAGGGCGCAGACTGCTACCGCCAGTCCCAGGGCCAGCAGTTGCAGCAAACCGATCCAACGCAGGGGAATACCTCGCGCCGCCGCCAGATCAGGGTCCACCGCCGTCAACATCATAGGCCGGTAGAGCAGACCCACCAGCAAAAACACCCCGGCGGAGGCCGTCAACGCAGGACCGACAAGACTCTGCGGAATCGCAAACATGGAGCCAAACATCACCGATACCGCTGCACCCGTAGTGCTGGTGGTCGTCACGTCCAGATAGAGAAAGAGCGCCGACAGACCCAATCCCGCCCCCAGAACGATGCCCGTGGCAAGATCACGCTCCCGCACCTTGCGTACGCCAAAAAACTCCATGCCGAAGGCCGCAATCCAGGCCATACCCAGAAAGCCCAGCAAGGGATTGATGCCCAACAGGAAGGAGGCCGCCCCACCGGCGCTGCTCACGTCGGCCAGGGCATGTCCGGCAAAGGCATTGCCGCGCAATATGGTAAACACACCGATCACCGCGCTGACCAGCGCTGCGCAAGTCCCTACGACCAGCGCGGTTTGCACCGGTCCGCTAGCGAAGAAACCGGAGTTTTCCAAAAGCATCCAAAGATTCCACATGGCGTTAATCCGCCTTTTCCAGATACGGCATAGGCGCTGCCGTGCCCGCCTCGGTATCTTCAGCAGCGACATCGGGTAGTACGAGTATCCGCCGCCCATGCCGCAATACCGTTACCGGGTAACCATAGAGCCTGCTCAATACATCGGGCTGCACCACCTCCTCCACACTGCCGGTGGCGGCCTGCCCGCCCACCAGATAGACCAGACGGTCCATGACAGGTAAGAGTGGGTTCATATCATGGGCAGTCACCAGTACAGCAATCTGTCGGGTACGCGTCAATCTACCAAGCAACGCCACCAGCGCATTGGCGCTGCCGAAATCCAGATTAGCCAAGGGCTCATCGAGAATGAGCAGACGCGGCTGACGCACCAGGGCATGGGCGATAACCGCCCGCTGTTGCTGGCCACCGGAGAGTTCTCCAGCCCGCTGATCCGCAAAGGACTCTGCCCCGACCGCATGCAACGCCTGATCTACCAAGGCTTTTTTACGACCGGAAAACAGCGGCAGACCCAGGCGATGGCCATCCAGCCCCAACTGCACCAGATCTCGGGTCCGCAGGGGGATATCCGCATCAAAAGCGATTTTCTGGGGCACATAGCCGACCAGAGCGCGGCGCTGACTAGCGGGCGCGCCATCAATCAAGGCCTGCCCCGCGCGGATCGGCGTCAGACCCAGCAGACTGCGCAGCAGGGTCGTCTTGCCCGCACCATTCTCACCGATCAGGGCACAGAGCTGGCCGGGATAAAGTTCGAAACTGACGTCCCGCAAAATGCGGCGACCGCCCAAATCCACAGAGAGTCGGGCGACCGAAAGTATTGGATCAGGCATTCCCAATGCCGTATTACTTCAGCACGGTCGTCGAAGTGCCATGCTTCACCGCGTTACGCAGCGCATTCACCTCCGCCAGCATCCAAGACTGATAGCTATAGCCCGTCGGCATGCTTTCATAGACACCGACCACAGGGATATTCGCTGCTTTCGCCTTGCCCAGGAATGATGCTGTCAGCGCGCTGGTCACCTGCTGGTTATAGAGGAACACCTTGACCTGATGCTGCTTAATGAGCTGGTCCTGAATACTCACATCCTGTGGTGCCGGGTCGGTACCGTTCATGATAGCCGCCTGCAGTTTCCACGGCGTTTTGATATCGCAACCCGCAGCCTGCAACAGGTAATCGGCGACGGGCTCCGTCACTGCCGCCGGCGTTCCGCCGAACTGGGCCTTGAAGCTGGCGATTGCCTGATACCAGGGCTTCAGAGAGGCATCAAACTTGCGCACATTGGCCGTAAAATAGGCGGCATGGGCCGGGTCCAGTTCCGTCAGACTCTGGGCAACGGCCTTGGCCACGGCGGGCATCGTGTCCGGCTTGTACCAGAGATGGGGGTTTTGGGTGCTTTTCAGCAGATGGAGCAGGTCCTGAACGACGATCACCTTGCGCTGAGGGCTGGGGTCCGCCGCGAGGATCTTCTCGGCCCAGCCGTCATAGCCGGCGCCGTTACGCACCACAATCTGCGCCGCAGCGATCTCGCGGGCCACGGCAGGACTCGCTTCAAAGGTATGCGGGTCGGTATTGGGGTTGCTTTCGATAGCAGTGACAGTGACATATTCCCCGCCAATCTGGCCGATCACATTGGCATATTGATTCTCTATACCCACAGCATGAATGGTCACCGCAGCGGCTACCGGCGCCATGCCCAGCCCGGCACACAAGACGACCAAAGACAACGGTGTGGTGCGCAGGGCGGGACTCCAGTCGAGCGGGCGGCGGCCGGTCATTGAAAAAATAGAGGCGTTCTTCTTGAATTTAAGCATTTTTGAACCCCCGGAAGCAGCAGTAAAGGGCTATGCGAGATGATCACTATCTTTTTATGCAACTTTGTTGCAATCTAGCGAAAGACCCATTCCATGTCAAGCGCGCATTCAAGAAGACAGGAATAGACTACTCCTCATCCATATACAAATAATGCAGCATCCTTCACTTGGTGCCTCAACAGCCCGGCGTTGGCTTTCCGCAGTAGCAGATCCACAGCCTTGTATATGGAGGTGAATAGCGCATGAATGCGTGGCTCCGGGGCGAAGACCAGTCTGGAGGCCCATTTCCGCCAGCCCATTTATCATAGATTTTTACGGATTACGTTTCATACAAGCCGTGGCGCAGACCGAATCCATGCTCCAAGCTTCCCCTGCCCTGAAGCTTGGAGGTAAGATGAAACGATTGTTCCATCACCTGCGGAAAAACACCTCATGAGCCAAGCCCCCCACTCCACCCTCGATACCAGCACCCTGACCCAGATCGTTGGCGACATGCTCAGCCTTGCCCGCGAGCAGGGCGCCAGTGCGGCGGAGGCTTCCGCCAGCACGGGCAAAGGCTTGTCGGTAACCGTGCGTCTGGGGGAGGTAGAATCCATCGAATACCATCAGGACAAGGGGCTGGGGGTCACCGTCTATCTGGGCCAGTCCAAAGGCAGTGCCTCCACCTCGGACTTTTCCCGCAAGGCCTTGTCAGAGACGGTTTCAGCGGCGCTCACCATTGCCCGGCACACGGCGGCAGACCCTTTTGCCGGGCTCGCCGATCCCGAACTGCTCGCCAAAGACTTTCCGGATCTGGACCTCTATCATCCCTGGTCCATAGATGCTGACACCGCCGCTGATCTGGCACGCCGCTGTGAAGCGGCCGCTCGCGACAGCGATCCGCGCATTCACAACTCCGAAGGCGGCAGCCTCGGCACTGGCGAGGGCACGTCGGTCTATGGCAATAGCCTGGGTTTCATGGGCAACAGCCGTTCCTCACGGCATAGCCTGTCCTGCTCGGTCATTGCCGAAGACAGCAAAGGCGGCATGCAACGGGACTACTGGTACGATGTAGCCCGCGCCGCTGACGCCCTGGCAACACCGGAGGCCATCGGTAAGATAGCCGCTCAACGCGCCCTGCGCCGTCTGGATGCCCGCAAGGTGGCCACCACCAAGGCCCCGGTGCTCTTTGAAAACCAAGTCGCGTCCAGCCTTATCGGCCACCTCGCCAGCGCCATCAGCGGTGGCAGCCTGTATCGCAAAAGCTCCTTTCTGGTGGACAGTCTTGGCAAACAGATATTCCCGGAACACATCCGCATTTATGAAGAACCTTTACGGCGGCGCGGGTTGGGTAGCTGCAGTTTCGATGGCGAGGGGGTCGCCACCCGCAACCGCGACATCATCTCCGGGGGCGTACTGGAAGGCTACATCCTCGACAGTTACAGCGCCCGCAAATTAAACATGAAGACCACGGGTAATGCCGGCGGCGCCCACAATCTCACCTTGCAGCCGGGCAAGGCATCTCTGGATGCACTGCTCCGCCAGATGGGGCGCGGCCTGCTGGTCACCGAGCTTATCGGCTTCGGCATCAACATGGTGACCGGCGATTACTCACGGGGCGCCGCCGGCTTCTGGGTGGAGCACGGGGAGATTCAGTATCCCGTCGAAGAGATCACCATTGCCGGAACCTTACAGGGCATCTTCCAGGGCATGAGCGCCGTGGGCAATGACTTGCTCATTCACGGCAACACCGGCTGCCCCTCCATCCTCATTGACGAGATGATGATTGCCGGCGACTGAGGACGACGGCCAGCAGCAGAAGAATCAGGCTCAACAGCAGATAGGGGAGACTGCCCCAGCGTCCGAAGGGTGTTTCTCCGGCCATCGGCTGTATGGCCCCGTTCAGGGTGCCCATCACAAACTGGGGCAATTGCGAAACCACCCGTCCATGCGGCGAGATCAGGGCAGTAATGCCCGTATTGGTCGCGCGGACATCGGGCTTCTGCTCCTGCAGGGACTGCATGGCCGCCATCTGCAGACTCTGTGCGGCGGCGATGCTGTGACCATACCAGGCATAATCACTGATATTCAAAAGAAAGGTGGCCCCCTCCTTCACGCCCTTGCGCACATCCCGGGAGAAGGACTCTTCATAGCAGATGGTTATACCGGCTTTCTGTCCATCTACAGGCAAGGCATAAGGCCCACGCCCGGCAGAGAAACTTCCCAGTCCCGGTAAAAAATGATGCACCAGCGGCCCGAACAGGCTGGGCATAGGGATGTACTCCCCAAAGGGCACCAGATGCTCTTTCTGATACCAGCGCAAAGGTGCCTTCCCGTCGATTTCCATGGCCGCATTGTAATATTTGTGGCCTGTATCCTCGGGAATACCGATGAGCAGGATTTTATGGTGCATCGCTGACCACTGCTGCAACTGCTCAATCAGACCGGGCAGTTCCGTCTGAAAAATGGGGAAAGCGGTCTCCGGCAGGACGATCAACTGGGTACCGGGCGGTGTCTGTAAAATCAGGTTTACGTAGTGATGCAGGATGGCGCTGACTTTGCCAGCATTCCACTTCTCAGTGATGGGAATATTACCCTGCAGCAAAGTCACCCGCAGCAGTTTGCCTGCGGGATGGGTGAAGGACACCAAAGCCGCCGCCATGGCCACGCCGAAAATCACGAGGAGCGAGGCGACGCCACCCATCAGTACATGACGGGACTGCCGCCGTTGCAGCATATAGACCAGGATGGCCGCCACCCCGGCGGTCGCCAGCCCCACTCCGTACTGCCCCAGCCAGGGCGCAAAACCGCCGAGGGAGGCATGGGTCTGGGTATATCCCGTCGCCAGCCAGGGGAAGCCTGTGAAGAGACGTGCCCGCAGCCATTCCCCAAAAATCCACAATACCGGCAGGGCCAGCAACCGGGCGTTCCCGACAAAAAAGCGGCCGACCAGCCATAAGGCCAGCGCCGCGTAGACGGCGCAACAAGCCGCCAGCAAAGCGACGGCAGCGCCCGCCAATGCCCAGTCCATATTGGCAAAATTATGCAGGGTAATGGCGATCCAGCTCGTTCCCGCCGCAAAGGCCGCAAAACCGAAAACGGCGCCCAGAGCGGCCGCATGGCGCGGGCGCTCCTCTGTGGTCGCCAGCCAAAACAGGCCAAAAAGCAGGACGATGGCCAGCGGCCACAAAGCAAAGGGCGCAAAGGCCAAAGGCCAGGACGCACCCAAAATTAATGCGGCCAGAAGCCGCACGGGAAAGGATGGTTTTCTCAGCGCATCACCCTTCATGCGCTACCCTGGGACGCCGTTTCCGGCAGGGATGCACTGCGCGGCGGCGTCACCCGCAAAATCTGCACCCGTTTACGATCCGCCCGCAATACTTCCAGCCGCAAATCCCCCTCCTCCACGACTTCACCCATACGCGGCACATGCCCCAAGCGCGTCGCCACCCAGCCACCCAGCGTGTCAGCATGGCCATCCGCCAGGTGTGCCACAAAATGCGTGTTAAATTCTTCCAGAGGAATCAGGGCATTCACCAGAAAATCGCCATCCTCGCGCGGCGCGATCATCATATCCTCATCAATATCGTACTCGTCCTCGATTGCACCGACGATGATTTCCAGCACATCCTCGATGGTGATCAGGCCGGCGACACCGCCATACTCATCTACTACCACGGCCATGTGATGTCGACCCGTGCGGAACTCGTAGAGCAAGTGATCCAGGTGCTTACTCTCGGGAATGAAGGTCGCAGGGCGGAGCAATTCCGTCAGCCGCGGCGTCGGAATGTCACCCCGACAGCCTCGCAACAGATCTTTGGCCAGGAGAATGCCGCGCACATCATCGCGGTCATCCCCCACCACCGGAAAGCGCGAGTGCCCCACCTCG
>JAKAFG010000126.1 GCA_021818125.1 Pseudomonadota bacterium
CGTCATCAACAAGCGCACCCTGGAAGACTACTTTGGCCGTGAGACCTCACGCATGGTGGTCATGCAGCCCTTGGAGTTGACCGGTCATGGCGGCCAGTTCGACATTCTGGTGAATGTCAGCGGTGGTGGTGCCAGTGGTCAGGCCGGGGCGATCCGCCATGGCATTACCCGCGCCCTCATGGTCTATGATGAAACCTTGCGTCGCCCCTTGCGCAGCGCTGGTTTCGTCACTCGTGACGCCCGCGAAGTGGAACGTAAGAAGGTCGGCAAGCATAAGGCTCGGCGTAGTCACCAGTTCTCCAAGCGTTAATCACGCGCGCTTCGGACTGGAAAACAAGCCGCCTTCGGGCGGCTTTTTCTGTTACGGCTAAGAAATGGAGGAACGTATGATTCGCGCAGGTATTGTCGGTGGTACGGGTTATACCGGGGTGGAGTTGCTCCGTTTGCTGCTGCCACATCCGGAAGTCGAGGTGGTGGCCATCACCTCCCGTGCCGAGGCCGGACAGCGCGTGGATGCGCATTTCCCCAATCTGCGTGGTCACTGCGATCTGTACTACACCACGCCCGATCCCGCACTGTTAGGTGAGCTTGACGTCGTCTTTTTTGCAACGCCCCATGGGGTGGCGATGGATAGCGCGCCGGAACTGCTGGCCAAAGGCGTGCGGGTCATTGATCTGGGTGCCGATTTTCGACTGCCAGATGCAGAAGTCTTTGCTCAGTGGTACGGCATGGCCCACCGCGCGCCCGAAGCACTGGCCGAAGCCTGCTATGGCTTGCCCGAATACTACCGGGCTAAGGTCAGTGCGGCGCGGCTGATTGCCAATCCAGGCTGTTATCCGACGGCGGTCATCCTCGGCCTTGCGCCTCTGTTGGCCGAGGGCTTGCTGCGAGAGGATACACTGATCGCGGATTGCAAGTCTGGCGTCAGCGGAGCAGGTCGTACCGCTAAGGTTGGCCTGATTCTCCCCGAAGCGGCGGATAGCGTCAGCGCCTATGGCGTAAGCGGTCACAGGCATCGGCCGGAAATCGAGGCCGTGCTCTCCGATATCAGCGGCACCCGGCTGGAGTTGCAGTTCACGCCCCACCTCATGCCCATGATCCGCGGCATCCACGCTACCCTTTACGGGCGGCTGCGCCAGCCCGTGAGCGATGCGGCGCTACAGGACCTGTTCACCACCCGTTACGCCGATGAGCCCTTTGTAGATGTCTTGTCCTTCGGCAGCCACCCGGCTACGCGTTCGGTGCGGGGTGCCAACGTTTGCCGTATCGCCGTTCACCAACCCCGGCCGGGGCTGGTGGTCGTCCTCGCGGTCATCGACAATCTGGTCAAAGGGGCTGCCGGGCAGGCGGTACAAAATATGAACCGGTTGTTCTCCTTGCCGGAGGACATGGGGTTGGCGCACATCGCCTTGTTGCCATAAGGCCGCAATACCCTCGGCAATTGGCGACAATGTAACCCATTGAAAGTAAATATAATGCCGGGTACACTTTCAGATCTGTAGCCGTTTTTCTACAGTTGTATAGTATAACTACTTGAAAAGTATAGCAAAAGATATTGGCACAAATCTTGCCATACTCATCTGTTCCGCCTTGGAGCCAGCGTTGGCAGACTTTCGGGAAAAGTCGTGATACACGGCAACCTGCTGATGTTTGAATCCGGGTAAATCGCTACCTAAGACTAAGGAGTTTATTATGATCAAGTCGTCGGTTTTCGGCACCCGCCAGTTGGTACTTGCTGCCAGTGCTGCGCTACTGTGCGGTCTGACCAGCGTCTCCGCTTGGGCGGACGATGGTCTGTCGCTCGGGCTTGCTGTTCCGGGGCTGAGCGTATTTCTCGGTAATCCGTCGGCTTACTACGCGCCGCCCCCGCCGGTCTATTACGCCCCGCCCCCGCCGCCACCTCCGGGTTACTATGTGGCAGCGATGCCCGCCAGAGTTTATGGCCCTCGCCCTTGGGTACACCGCGGACCGCCTCCCTGGGCGGGGCGGTGGCGGCATGATGATGGGGATCGCTGAATGAAGCGGTGGATTTCTGGTCTAATAGCTCAGCCAAGGCAGAAAGATGAATAGGAGCGGGGAATGATCTTGAAAAACATAAGTGTTGTTCCAGTTGGGCGGCGTTGGATGCCTGCGCTGGCGCTGGCCTTTTGTGTTGTGGCCCTCGGCGGCTGTGCCAATATGAGCCCCACCGGCCAGCGTGCTCTGAGTGGCGCTGCCATCGGTGCCGCAGGCGGCGCCATTCTTGGCACGGTCACTGCAGGTAATCCTGCTGTCGGCGCAGCAGTTGGCGGTGCTGTTGGTGCCGGTGTAGGCGCAGCGCTCCCCAGCATTGAGCGCACTCTCAACGGTAACTAAAACGTTACCTGTTATATAAGGCCTCCACTTCTGTGCCGAAGTGGAGGCTTTTTTGCGCTTGGACGTCGCCAGTCTGACCAACGTTAATATGTAAAAACAACAAAATGCCGCACCGGTATAGTGCATATCGCCCTGTGATGGTGCAGATGTTTAAGGAATTTATATTGGAAACAATAATCAACATATTGATAATAAATTAAAAAATTGTATTGCTGGTTTTGCGCCGCCGGTGGCATGGTATTTGCTTTTTGGCAACAGTAGTTGATTTTTTCATACAAACTCAAGGAGCCATCATGTCTCATCACCGTACTTCCCAATCTTCCCGCCTATTACTGCACCGCTCGGTTTTGGCCGCCGTCGCCCTGAGCCTCCCCATGATCACCGGAGTGGCTCAGGCCAGTCCCCTGTCCATGCCCGCCCCCCTGACCTTCAGTGCTGGCCCTCTCGGTAAGCTGGATGTGCAGGGTATCGCCAGTGGTATGGCTTTTTATCAGGATTTCCCACAGGGGGCGGCGGGCACCCTAGGCGCTAAGCATGTTGGCGCTGATATTACTAACGGAATGGTCATTATTCAAAAGAATACCGGCCCCCTGCAGTTTTATATTCAGGCGGGTGCCTACAGCTTCCCCACGCTGGCGGCTGCAATGCCTTCCTCCACGAGCGACATTAACTTCTTCGGTGCCATGCCCGTCGCCTACTTAAAGTACGCCCCTTCTTCTGATTACTCTGTGGAGGTAGGCAACCTTCCTACGCTTATTGGCGCCGAGGGTGGTTTTACCTACCAGAATATCAATATCGAACGCGGTCTGCTGTGGGATGTCGAGCCGATTGTCAGTCGTGGCGTGCAGTTTAATGCCAGTAAGGGTCCTATCAGCGCCTCAGTTTCCTTGAATGATGGTTATTACTCCAATCGTTATAATGTCATGAGTGGATTGCTGAGTTATGCCATTGATGGTTCCAATACCGTGAGTTTCTATGCGCAGGGGCCACTCGGTAATATACGTACGAGCTCCCCGCAAGTTGCTTATTCAGCGATTGGGACTTCCAGCGACATCTATGGCGTGGAGTATGTCTACAGCTCCGGGCCGTGGATGATTGAGCCCTACTTGCAATATATGCATACCCCGAAGTCAGTCCGATTGGGCATTCCGCACTCCTTCTCCAATTATGGCGCTTCTGTGCTGGCTGATTATAGTTTCACTAATACCATATCCTTGGCTGGCCGGGTGGAATATTTGGGTGTTGGTGGAAAGCCTGGGCAAGGTATTAGTAGCTCGGCGGCCGGCTTGACGGACTTGCCTGCTGATTCCCACGCCTGGTCCATCACGCTGACCCCAACCTACCAGGATGACGGCTTCTTCACACGAGCGGAGCTTTCTTACGTCGCGGCGTCTACTCCTGCCGGATTGGGGCTGTCTAGTTTCAACAACACCACCCAGCTCCGCGGCATGTTAGAGACTGGTTTTATGTTCTGAGTTCTGCTTTGTGATCAGCACCCCGAGACTATCGGGGTGGGCTCGCTGAGAAAACCCGCCACAGAAGTAGGGCGGGTTTTGTGCGTCCTGGAGGCGAGTGTTTTTGCTTCGTTTGCTCCATATCGGTGAATAATGCACCAGCTCAATACGCTTTTGCCCCATATTGGGGCAAAAGTTGCCAGCTGCGGGTGAATATGCCTTGATTTTGCTGGCACATGTATTGGCATTCATTTTGCCTAATAGATGGTGCAGTATTGTGAACTTGTCATGATTGCGTATCCTCCTCTAGCAATATTCATGGGCGGCCCTCCCGCCCTTTTTTTGTGCGTCTTGCATCATTCCAAATGTTTTTCTTCCTGTTATAAACCTGGTCCAATTTTAGTTTGGGATCGCCCCTGCGGGCGCGATGGTGCTTTATATGCAAGCACTCTTGACGTTTTGCCATAGCCTGGGCCATCATTCCCAAGATTTTGCTTTCAACATTCACCCGCGACCTGCATCCCGGCGATGCAGTCCATTATTTTGCCTGGGAGGACCATGGACGCCACGGACCAGAAGCGCCTGTTGCGTGAAATGCTTTTTGCCCGCCGTTTTGAAGAACGCTGTGCGGAGGCCTATCACGAGCGCCAGATCGGCGGTTTTTTGCACCTCTATCCCGGTGAGGAAGCCTGCGCGATCGGCGTATTGGAAAAGGCCCGTACCGGTTCGGACTACGTGGTGACCGGTTACCGTGATCACATTCATGCGCTGAAGTCGGGGATGGATCCCAAGGCGTTGATGGCAGAGCTCTTTGGCAAAGAAACGGGCTGCTCCAAGGGCCGCGGTGGTTCCATGCATCTCTTTGATCCCGACGTGCACTTCATGGGTGGCTACGCGCTGGTTGGCGGACCCTTCCCGCTGGCCGCCGGTTTCGCTAAGGCGATCCAGTTGCGTGGCAGCGATGAGATCTCCATCTGTTTTCTGGGCGATGGCGCCAACAATCAGGGTACCTTCCACGAGACCATGAACATGGCGAGCCTGTGGAATCTGCCGGTGCTCTTTATCTGCGAAAACAACCTGTATGGCATTGGTACAGCCATCGAGCGTTCGACGGTGGAAATCAATCAGTACAAGCGTGTGGCCCCTTACGGTATTGAGGCGGCGCAGTGCGACGGCCAGGACATTGATGTGGTCATGGCCCACGCCGAAAAGGCGGTGCAGCACGTGCGAGAGCAGCGCAAACCCTACTTTCTGGAGTTGATGACCTACCGTCTGCGCGGTCATTCCATGTCGGATTCTGGTGCTTACCGCTCCAAGGAAGAGGTGGAGGAATGGGCACAGCGCGATCCTATCGGTATCTATAAGCGTCGTCTGGTGGAGGCCGGGGTGGTCAGGGAGGACGAGTTCCACGCCATGGACAAGGCCATACGGGACGAGATCGAAGATGAGATCGTGCGTTTCGCCGCCGAGAGCCCGGAGCCGCGCGTCGAAGACGTCGCCCGTTATGTGTATACAGAAGGAGACAAGCAGCCATGGCTGAAATGATGTATTGGCAGGGTATCCTGCGTGCCCACGATGAAGAAATGGCGCGGGACCCCCTGGTCTTTGCCATGGGTGAGGATATTGGCGTCGCCGGTGGTACCTACAAGGCGACCAGCGGCCTCTTTGCCAAGTACGGCGAGCAGCGGGTGATCGATACACCCATCTCCGAAAATAGCTACACCGGCATCGGTGTGGGCGCCGCTATGGTCGGAGCTCGTCCTATCGTCGAAATTATGAGCGTCAATTTTGCCTGGTTGGCGATGGATCAGCTCATGAATAATGCGGCGAAAATCCATTACATGTCTGGTGGTCGTATCCGTTGCCCCTTCGTGATGCGGGTGCCGGGCGGCACGGCGCACCAGTTGGGTGCCCAGCATTCGGCGCGTATGGAGAAAGTCTTCATGGGTATCTCCGGTCTGCGGGTGGTAACCCCGGCAACCCCATGTGATGCCTATGGTCTGCTGAAAAGCGCCGTGCGTTGCGATGACCCGGTGGTGATCATTGAGCACGAGAGCATGTATAACCTCAAGGGCGAGATACCGGACGAGGAATTCTTCACCCCGCTGGAAGGGGTAGAAGTGATGCGTCCGGGTAAGGATGTCAGCATTTTCGCCTACAACATCAGTGTGCACTGGGCGCTGGATGCGGCGCAGAAGCTGGCGCGGGAGCATGGCATTGATGCCGAAGTCATCAATCTGCGGGCGCTCAAGCCCATGGATCGCGCCGGTATCGCGGCCAGCGTGCATAAGACCCATCGTGCCATTGTGGTCGAAGAAGACGAAGCCCCGGTGGGCGTGGGTTCTGAGGTGATCGCGATCATCAATGAAGAATGCTTCTTCGATCTGGATGCCGCGCCGGTGCGGGTGCATGCTCTGGATGTGCCCATTCCTTATAACCGCCGTCTGGAAAAGGCGGCGATCCCCAATGCCGGGGATGTGGTCGCCGCTGTGCGG
>JAKAFG010000127.1 GCA_021818125.1 Pseudomonadota bacterium
AAAGAATGCTGAAGAGCGATGTGAAGTATCGCTTTGTGATTGACATGGCGACGCTGAAATAGGTCCTCTGGGGCCGGAGATTCCAGCCCCACCAGCAAGAGACTGAAAACGCGCCGGGCTGAAGCCATAAACGACAGTCCGGCGTGTTTTTTTGTTTCGGGGCGAAATGTCAAGGCAGCAGGAACTGCGCGCGGGCCACCACAGAAAGGCGGTTTGCGTTGTGCCGCACGTCCGAATTGGCTACCATGCGCAGGTTAAACGCGCGCTGCGAGTCCTATGAGCAAATACATTTTCGTAACAGGTGGGGTGGTTTCTTCTCTGGGCAAGGGCGCCGCTGGCGCAGCTCTTGGCGCACTGCTGGAGGCGCGTGGGCTGAAGGTCACCATGCTCAAGCTAGACCCCTATATCAACGTCGATCCGGGCACCATGAGCCCCTTCCAGCACGGTGAGGTTTTTGTCACGGCCGATGGTGCGGAAACGGATCTGGATTTGGGGCATTACGAGCGGTTCCTCTCGACGCGGATGGGCAAGCGCAACAATTTCACCACTGGCCTAGTTTATCAGACCGTTATTGAAAAAGAGCGGCGCGGCGACTATCTGGGACGTACGGTACAGGTCATCCCCCATGTCACCGATGAGATCAAGCGGCGCATCCGGTTGGGTGCGGCGGATGCGGATGTGGCGCTGGTGGAGATCGGCGGTACCGTCGGCGACATTGAATCGCAGCCCTTTCTGGAAGCGATCCGGCAGATGGCGGTAGAGGAGGAACGGGGTGATACCCTTTTCATGCATCTGACGCTGGTACCCTATCTGGCGTCTGCCGGGGAGATGAAAACCAAACCGACTCAGCACTCGGTGCGTGAACTGCGTGCCATTGGTATCCAGCCGGATGTGTTGCTCTGCCGTGCCGACAGACCTATACCAGCCGATCACCGGGCTAAAATCGGGCTCTTTTCTAATCTGCCGGAAAGGGCGGTCATTTCCGCTATCGACACCGACAGCATCTACCGCATTCCGCTGCTTTTCCATGCGCAGGGTCTGGATGATCTGGTGGTGCAGAATCTCGGCCTGCAGGTGCCAGCCCCTGACCTTTCGGTATGGAATGGCATCATAAACGCCCTGGAACACCCGGAAGGTGAGGTGGTGATTGCCCTGGTGGGTAAATATGTGGGGCTTACCGAGTCCTACAAGTCACTGGCCGAGGCGTTGCTTCACGCCGGATTGCGGGCACGGCGGAGTGTGCGCTTCCTGTATGTGGATGCGGAGGATATTGAGACGCAAGGGACGGAAATGCTCGCGGAAGCGGATGCGATTCTGGTACCCGGTGGTTTCGGCGGACGTGGCACCGAGGGCAAAATCACCACCATTCGCTACGCGCGGGAGCAGAAGGTGCCCTATCTTGGTATCTGCCTCGGCATGCAATTAGCGGTCGTTGAGTTCGCGCGGCATTGCGCCGGACTGACGGACGCCAACAGTACAGAGCTGGACCCCCAGACTCCGGCGCCGGTCATTACGCTGATGACCGAGTGGTCCGATCCCGAAGGTCATAAGGCGTATCGGGAGGAGGGCGGTAATCTGGGCGGCACCATGCGGCTGGGTGAGCAAGAGTGCCGACTGGAACCTGGCAGCCTGGCGACACAAGCTTATGGGCAGGAGCGGATTTACGAGCGGCATCGCCATCGCTTCGAGTTCAACAACCGTTACCGCGATTCGTTGGCCGCGGCGGGGTTGCGTTACACGGGGTTCTCTGCGGATAGTGAGCTGGTGGAAGTGGTGGAGTTGCCGGGCCACCCTTGGTTTCTGGGCTGCCAGTTTCACCCGGAGTTCACCAGTAATCCGCGTGAGGGGCATCCATTGTTTGATGCCTTTATGCGCGCCGCCATCGCGCAGCGGGAACGGGAGGCTGCAGCGTGAAGCTTTGTGGCTTCGAGGCAGGTCTGCAGCACCCTTTCTTTCTGATTGCCGGACCTTGTGCGATTGAGAGTGAATCCCTGGCGTTGCGCACGGCGGAAGATCTGCGCGATATCTGTGCACGTCTCGGTATCCCCTTTATTTATAAAAGTTCCTACGACAAGGCGAACCGCTCTTCGGGACAGAGTTTCCGAGGACCCGGTAGGGACGAAGGACTGCGCATTCTCGAAAAAGTCCGCCGGGAAGCGGGTGTGTCGGTCATTACGGATGTTCATGAAAAAGAAGACGTGTCTGCCGTGGCGGAGGTGGCCGATGTGCTGCAGACGCCGGCTTTCCTCTGTCGGCAGACCGATTTCATTCAGACCGTCGCTGCTGCCGGTAAGCCGGTCAACATCAAGAAAGGCCAGTTCCTCGCGCCCTGGGATATGCTGCACGTCGCCAACAAGGCCAAAGCTACCGGCAATGACCGGATTATGGTCTGTGAGCGTGGTGCCTCCTTCGGCTATAACAACCTCGTATCGGATATGCGTTCCCTCGCAGTGATGCGCCAGACCGGATGCCCTGTGGTTTTTGATGCAACCCATTCGGTACAGCTCCCGGGGGGTCAGGGTGACCGGTCCGGGGGCCAGCGCGAATTTATCCCGGTGCTGGCGCGTGCCGCCGTGGCGGCAGGTGTGTCAGGGCTCTTTATGGAGACGCATCCTGATCCGGCGCAGGCCTTGTCCGATGGCCCCAACGCCTGGCCGCTGGGACGTATGGAGAGCCTGTTGCGTGTCCTCCAGCAGATTGATCATCTCGTGAAAGACCAAGATTTTCCTGAAAACCATCCTGAGGAGTTAGCATGAACGCCATCGTCCGCATACAAGCCCGTGAAGTTCTCGATTCGCGTGGTAACCCCACGGTGGAAGCCGAAATCCATCTGGAAAATGGTGCTATGGGCCGTGCTATCGTGCCCAGTGGTGCCTCTACCGGTGAGCGCGAAGCCGTAGAATTGCGTGACGGGGGCCAGCGCTACGGTGGCAAGGGGGTGCGCAAAGCCGTGGAGCACGTCAACGGTGAGATCCAGGATTTACTCCTCGGCATGGAAGCCGAAGAGCAGGAGCATATTGACGCCGCCCTCTGCGCCCTGGATGGCACCGAAAATAAGGCACGCCTCGGCGCTAATGCGATTCTGAGCGTCTCGCTGGCAACGGCCCATGCTGCCGCCCATGCCGCTGGTCAGCCCCTGTATCGTTACATTGGTGGTTTGGGTCCGCTGCAGTTACCCGTCCCCATGATGAATGTCATCAATGGCGGTGCCCATGCCGATAATGACGTGGACATGCAGGAATTTATGCTGATCCCGGCGGGTGCGGAGTCTTTCTCTGAGGCTTTGCAGATGGGGGTGGAGGTGTTCCACAGCCTCAAAGCCGTACTGCAATCGCGCGGACTGGCAACGACCGTTGGCGACGAGGGCGGCTTCGCTCCGAATCTGCCTTCCAATGAGGCTGCACTGGAATTGCTCATGGACGCCATCGGCAAGGCGGGTTATCAGCCGGGCAAAGATATTTGGCTGGGCATGGACGTGGCCTCCAGTGAATTTTATCGGGATGGGCGCTATCATCTGGCCAGCGAAAAGCGCGAACTCAATAGTGCGCAATTCGTAGATTACCTGGAGGCACTGGCCGACCGTTATCCGCTGATCAGTATTGAAGATGGCATGGATCAGAATGACTGGGAAGGCTGGATCATGCTGACCGACCGTCTCGGCGATCGTTTGCAGTTGGTGGGCGATGATATTTTCGTGACGAATACGACCATTCTGCGCGAAGGCATTGAGCGCGGCGTCGCCAATAGTATCCTCATTAAACTCAACCAGATTGGCACGTTATCCGAGACCCTGGCAGCCATTGAAATGGCAAAAATCCATAGTTATACGGCTATCGTCTCGCACCGCTCCGGAGAAACCGAGGACACCACATTGGCGGATGTTGCGGTGGCTACGGGTTGTGGTCAGATTAAAACGGGTTCTTTGTCGCGCACGGATCGGGTTGCAAAATACAACCGTTTGTTGCGTATTGAGGAAGACTTGGGCGACGCGGCCCGTTATCCCGGACTTGCAACTTTTTATAATCTCGACTAAAAGGAATTTAATGGGCTATTTTCTGGGCCATTAAATTTTCGGGGATTTTTCAGCATGGGCTATTGGGCGCACATAAAAGATAGCATAGGTATTGCTAAGGCAGAAATGCGCCTTGCGGACTTTATGCTGCTAGCCGTGTTGTGCGCCCTGCAATATCCGCTTTGGTTTGGTTCTGGAAGCTGGTGGAATGTTGCGGACCTGCACCAGAAATTGGAAACCAGGCAGGTGGTTTTGAAGCAGTTAGAAGATCGCAACGATCTTCTGGCGGCGCAGGTGAAGAGCCTGCAAACGGGAAGCCATGCTGTTGAAGAGTTGGCCCGACGTCATTTGGGGATGGTCAGTAAGGGAGAGGTGTTTGTCTGGGTGATCCCGGCCAAACCCACTCCCAACGGTGTGAACGCAACTACCCAGGTGTCCTGAGTTTCGTGCCGGGCGTCTCGCAGGTCCGGCAATCCGTCCGTTTACGATCTGTCAGGCGCGGTCGATGTAACTGCCGTCTACCGTATTCACCCGGATTTTTTCACCCGCATTCACAAACTGCGGCACCATAACCGTAATGCCGGTTTCCATACGTGCGGACTTATAGGAGCCGGTAGCGGTTTGTCCCTTAATGGCGGGGTCGGCTTCACTCACCTCCAAAGTGACCACAGGCGGCAATTCAACGCCAATGGGTCTTTCGTTATGCAGGTTGACCTGGATTTCGGTATTGGGCAAGAGATAGCCGGTTTGTCCTTCAAGCAGATCCTCACTGAGAATGAGCTGCTCAAAGTTCTCGTTGTCCATAAAGACATAGCCGGTGGCATCTGCGTATAGATACTGCATGGTACGAGGCTCGACGACGGCCTTCTCCATACTTTCTCCGGAGCGGAAGCGGGTATTGGACTTGGTACCCGTCTCAATATTCTTCATCTCGACCTGTACGAAGGCGCCGCCTTTGCCGGGCTTCACGAAATCGGTTTTGAGTACACGCCAAAGCCCTTTTTCATGTTCCAGAATATTGCCTGGGCGGATATCAAAGGCGGAAATCTTCATACTGTAGTCCTTCTGGGCATTCCCTTTAGAGGGCGTGAATTGTACCCTAGAGGCTTATTTCTGACCAGCCCGGTCCCTGAGAGGTAATCATGTCTGAGCCCCGTACCCAGCCCCTGGAGATTCGTCCCCTCATGATCAGTCGCATCATGGAAGTAGATTGGGCCGACGGTCACACCAGCCGTCTGACGTTTGAACACTTGCGGGTGGAATGTCCCTGCGCGGAGTGTAAGGGGCACACACCCGATCAGGCGCAAGTGATTATTGGTAAAGAGGATGTGAACATCGTGGATGTGGCACCGGTGGGCAACTACGCGGTGCAACTGCATTTCAGCGACGGTCACAATACGGGCATTTTTACCTGGGAATATCTGCGCATGCTGGATAATGAATGAGCGCTTCTGGAGTTAAAAGTTCTAAAATTTCATGGATGCTGAACCTATAGAAAACGCCCGGAGAGATATTGAGGCGGCGGAAACATCTTTCGTTCTTGGCGACTTTCTGCGTACGCTGACCAGTCAGCCCGGTATTTACCAGATGGTTGGCTCAGGGTGCCGCCTGCTCTATGTGGGCAAGGCCCGCAATCTCAAACGTCGCGTCAGTTCTTACTTTCAGAAGCAGCGCCACAGCCCCAAAACGCTGGCGATGCTGGCGCAGGTAAAACGGGTCGAAGTGGTAGTGACCCATACCGAAACCGAAGCGCTGGTGCTGGAAGCCAATCTCATCAAGCGTCACCAGCCGCCGTACAATATTTTGCTGCGTGATGATAAGAGTTACCCCTACTTGTTTATCGAAAGCAGTCACGACACGCCGCGCATGAGCCTGCATCGAGGTGCCCAGAAAGGCAAAGGGCACTACTTCGGCCCGTATCCGGCCGTCACTGCGCTACGCGAGAGTATGGTGCTGTTACAGAAAGCCTTTCGCTTGCGGACCTGTGAGGATCATACTTTTTACCATCGCAGCCGGGCTTGTTTGCAGTACCAGATTCGCCGTTGCAGCGGTCCCTGCGTGGGGCACATCAGCGGGGAGGAGTACGCGCGGGATGTGGCGGACACGATTCGCTTTCTGGAAGGAAAAAGCGACGAGGCGATCCGCAGTCTGGGGGCGCGCATGCAGGCCGCGGCGGAACAACTGGATTTCGAGGAGGCAGCGCGGCGC
>JAKAFG010000128.1 GCA_021818125.1 Pseudomonadota bacterium
CCAAAGGGTAACAACGGGCCGATCGCTTCCTTTATCTGAAGGTGCGCGCGGCCGTATTCCCGATGCTCCGCCTTGCCTACCCGCCCACCCAGTAACTGGGCCATCAACTGCAGGCCGTAACAAATACCGAGGACTGGCAAGCCCATGGCAAACAGGGCAGGATCAACGGATGGGGCATCGACATCGTGCACCGACGATGGCCCTCCGGACAGAATGATCCCCTTGGGCCGCCAAGCCCGTATCTCCGCCAGCGCCATATGGTAGGGATGAATTTCGCAATAGACGTGAGCTTCGCGCACCCGCCGCGCAATAAGCTGGGTGAACTGCGAACCAAAATCGAGAATCAGGATACGTTCTTGCATGGTTCACTCCACCCGGTAATTGGGCGCTTCTTTGGTGATATTCACGTCGTGGACATGGCTCTCACGCACGCCCGCCTGGGTAATCTTGATGAAGCGGGCACGGCTGCGCAGGGCCGACAAATCTTCTGCCCCCAGGTAGCCCATGCTGGAGCGCAAGCCACCGAGGAGCTGGTGAATCACCTGCCCGGCCGGTCCCTTATAGGGTACCCGGCCTTCCACGCCTTCGGGCACCAGCTTGGGGGCCTCCGGACTGGCATCCTGAAAATAGCGGTCGGCAGACCCCTGCTGCATGGCCCCCAGCGAGCCCATGCCACGATACGCCTTGTAGGAACGGCCCTGATAGAGTTCGATTTCACCCGGCGCTTCGTCGGTACCCGCGAGCAGGCCACCGACCATGACCGCATGCGCCCCCGCGGCCAAGGCCTTGGCGAAGTCCCCGGAATAGCGGATGCCGCCGTCGGCAATGAGCGATACGCCCGTACCCGCCAGCGCGTTCGCCACATTACTGATGGCCGTGACCTGCGGCACACCTACCCCGGCAACAATACGCGTCGTACAGATGGAGCCCGGTCCGATACCCACCTTGACGGCATCAGCGCCCGCGTCCACCAGCGCCAGGGCGGCCTCTCCAGTAGCGATGTTGCCGCCGATCACATCCACATCCGGAAATTGATTCTTCACCCAGCGTACCCGGTCAAGCACACCCTGGCTGTGGCCATGGGCCGTATCGACGATAATGACATCGACCCCCGCCTCCGCCAGCGCCTGTACCCGCGCGTCAGTGCCTTCGCCAACGCCCACCGCCGCGCCCACCAGCAGGCGACCTTGCCCGTCACGACAGGCCAGTGGGTGTTCGGTGGCTTTACGGATATCCTTGACCGTAATCAGCCCGCGCAATTCAAAACGGTCGTTCACCACCAGGATTTTTTCGATGCGATGCTGATGCAGCAATGCCTTGGTGGCATCCAGACTGGTTCCTTCCGGCACAGTGACCAGTCGCTCCCTGGGCGTCATGACACTGCTCACTGGGGCATCCATGCGTGTTTCAAAGCGCAGATCGCGGTGCGTCACAATGCCCTCCAGACGCTCACCATCCACGACGGGCACGCCGGAAATTCCATGCACGGCCATCACCTGCAACACTTCGCGAATGCTCACATCGGCGCGGGTGGTGATGGGATCTTTAATAACACCAGACTCAAACTTTTTGACTCGCCGCACCAAAGCGGCCTGCTGGTCCGGAGACATATTCTTGTGAATGATGCCGATCCCGCCCTCTTGCGCAAGTCCGATGGCCATCGCAGCTTCGGTTACCGTATCCATCGCGGCCGAGAGCAGCGGAATGTTCAGCCGGATGCGTCGGCTGAGTTGGGTCGCGATCTGCACGTCACGGGGGAGCACCGCCGAATGGGCGGGAACGAGGAGCACATCGTCAAAGGTGAGGGCTTCGCCGATCAGTTGCATAGTGATTCACCTAACAGGAAAGGGGCCGGGCCATTGCGTCCCAGCCCCATGGTTCAAGGCATTCCGCACTATACCGAAGCGGATATGAATTTTCCAGCCTCGTTTGACGTGGCGGACGCACTCTTGTAATTTTCTGCGATGCCTCCATCATCTCCACGACCAAACCCGCATCGCAGCATCATGACTGTTTCCATCATCATCCCCTGCCACAACGAATCCGGGAATCTCGCAACACTCTACGCCCGGGTCTGTGCCGTCATGGACGAAGCGGGTGAGCCGTGGGAGATGATTTGCGTCAATGACGGCAGCGGCGACGACACACTGTTGCAGTTGATCGCCCTGCACCACCAGGATCGGCGGGTCAGAGTTATTGATTTATCCAGAAATTTTGGCAAGGAAGCGGCGCTCACCGCCGGGCTCGATGCCGCACAGGGAGAAGCCGCCATTCCGCTGGATGCTGACCTGCAAGACCCGCCCGAACTGATTCCCGAGCTTCTTGCCCGATGGCGGGAGGGGTTTGATGTGGTGAACGCCGTCCGTCTCTCCCGCGAAGGAGAGTCGTGGCTCAAACGCGCCTCTGCGCATGTCTTTTACCGGATCATCAATCGCATGAGCGATGTGGAGATACCGCCGGATACGGGTGATTTCCGGCTGTTGTCCCGTCCGGTTCTGGATGCCCTGCAGACGCTTCCTGAACGCAGACGCTTCATGAAGGGTTTATTTGCCTGGGTCGGCTTTCGCAGCACGAATGTTTACTACCATCGCGCACCCCGCCATGCGGGAAAAACCACCTGGAACTATTGGCGGCTATGGAATCTCGCCGTAGAAGGTATTACTTCTTTTAGCCAGGTACCATTACAACTTGCCGCTTATCTGGGTTTTGTGGTTTCGCTGCTGGCCTTTCTTTATGCCGTCTGGCTGGTAATCAGTACCCTGGTGTATGGAAACCTGGTAAAGGGTTATCCATCCATCATGGTTACCCTGCTGTTCCTGGGTGGCGTGCAGCTCATGGCCCTGGGGGTGATCGGTGAGTACCTCGGTCGGATCTATGAGGAAAGCAAGCAGAGGCCGGTATACCTGGTCAGACAAGCCTGGGGAATGGTCAATTTACCTAACGCAATTCGATCAGAAGACAACCCATAATTATTGGACATTATATAGAGAAAGGCACGCGCTTCCCGGCGAGCACTGCTTTTCCGCAACTTTTCAGGTACACTGTCGCCCAGATTACCGCCTACCAACCCAGAGATCGCCTTTGGTATCCATAAAATCCTTTATTACCAAGCAGTTGAACCTGCCCGACAGCGCCGTCGAAACGGCGGCGGCACCCTTGTCGCTATCACTCGGCATCCCCGGTGCACGGGTGACGCCGCGCGGCGAGCACAACATATCCCGGCGCCAGATCAGTGACAGCGCCTTGCAAGTGCTCAATGGCCTGCACCGCGCTGGCTTTCAGGCCTATCTGGTCGGCGGCAGTGTCCGCGATCTGCTGCTGGGACGGGAGCCTAAGGATTTCGATGTCGCAACGGACGCGCACCCAGAGCAGGTCCGGAAGCTATTTCGGCGCAACGCACGACTGATCGGCCGACGCTTTATTCTGGTCCATGTGCAGTTTGGTAACGAGATTATTGAAGTAGCCACCTTCCGTGGCAGCGCGAACGGCAAGGAAGACGAAGCCAGTGAGCACAGTGAAACAGGGCGCATATTGGCAGACAACGTCTATGGCTCGCTGCAAGAGGACGCACGGCGAAGGGATTTCACCGCCAATGCCCTTTATTACAATATCGCCGACCGCAGCATTTTAGATTTCTCCACGGGGATGGAAGATTTGCAGGCCGGTCGTCTGCGTGTCATTGGTGATCCCGAACAGCGTTACCGGGAAGATCCGGTGCGGATGCTGCGGGCCGTTCGCTTTGCTGCCAAGCTGGGATTCATAATGGATACAGCCGCACAAGTGCCCATAGCGGCCTGCCGCGAGCGCCTGCAGGAGGTGCCCTCGGCGCGACTGTTTGAAGAAACGCTGAAACTTTTTCTGAACGGCAATGCGCAGACCAGTTTTGAACACCTACGTCAGCAGGGACTGTTTGCCGCCCTGTTTCCGCAGGTGGATGTGCTCCTCGACAATGCGGAATACGGCGCGGCGCGTGCGTTGTTGCAAGGCGCGCTGGAAGGCACCGATACGCGGGTACGCGACGGCAAATCGGTGACGCCCGCGTTCCTTTTTGCCGCACTGCTCTGGCCAGCCCTGCAACTGCAAAGCCAGTTGCTCGAACAACAGGGCAAACCCGCCACGGTCGCGTTGCAGCAGGCCGCCAGCGACGTGCTGCAGGAATGCGTGGGGCGGGTTTCTGTCCCCCGCCGCTTCGCTCTGCCCATGCGCGAAATCTGGGATTTGCAGGCGCGCTTTCTGCGCCGTGGCGGACGTCGTCCTCATGCTCTGCTCGCCCATCCACGCTTTCGCGCGGCCTTCGATTTCCTGAGTCTGCGCTGCCAGAGTGGAGAAATACCTGCCACTTTGGTGGAATGGTGGGAACAATTCCAGACCGCAGATCATGATGGTCGGCGCCTCCTCATCGAACAGGCCCGTCTCGAAGAAACCGGACAGGAACCAGCGCTGGGGCCACTCCCGGCAACATCACGTCGTCGTCCCCGGCGACGGCGACGGCGCAGTAATCGTTCGGATCAGGGCAACGTGGCCCAGCCGGGCGACGCAGACGACAGTCATGACGACGGACAAACCGCCAGCGGTTAATTCGGACCCTCTCATTTCCACGGGACACGACTCGCTGGACGCTCACAGTGCCATCCCAAAGGCAGGCCACTTACCCGCCGCACAGATTCGCCAGATGCTGCAACAGCGATGGGGAGACGCGCTGCTAGAGCGCCTGCACGCCATCGGCAGGATTGCTGCAAACCTTGGCACACCGGCTTATCTTGTGGGCGGCTCTGTCCGTGACCTCCTGCAAAACCATCCCACACCAGACGTAGACCTGGCCATCGAGGGTGATGTCCGCGCAGTCGCCGGGGCCTGCTCCGCGGAACTGTCCGGCGTGCAATGCACCTATCATCCGCAATTCGGCACCGCCATCCTCCAGTACCCCGACGGATTCCAACTGGATCTGGCGCGTTGCCGGATAGAACATTATCCAGCGCCCGCCGCGCTGCCGGAAGTGCAACCTGGAGACATTCAGGCGGACCTGATCCGCCGCGATTTCACCATCAACGCCATGGCCATCTCCCTGGATCCGGAAAACTTTGGCGACTTTCTGGATCCCTACGGAGGCAGTGAAGATCTGCAACACAACCTGCTGCGCGTGCTCCATCCCCTTTCTTTTCTGGATGACCCCACCCGCATTCTGCGCGGACTTCGTTTCGCCGTGCGTTTTCAACTCCAGTTGGAAACCGACACCCGCGGACTACTGGAGGAGGCGCTGGCCCAGGATGTTTTCGCCAGACTCAGCGGCGCGCGTTTATGGCGTGAACTGAAGTATCTGCTCGAACTCACCGACCTCCCTGCGGCTTTGGAGAAGCTGGGTGCCTGGCAATTGTGGACACTGTTGCGCCCGGCACCGCTGGAACTGGAGGCCCTCCTTGCCCGGATACGGCGTGGTCAACAGGAAATCAAGTGGTTTCACTGCCACTTCTCCGGCGAGAAACTCCTCGGCGCCGCCGTCTTGCTGACCATACTCTGGCGGGATGTCCCTTGGGCGGAGGCGGAGAAACGCTTACACTATTGGCCGCTGGCTGAGGGGCGTCATATTCTGAACGATCTGCACCGGCTGTCAGAAATGCCTGTGGCCTTGGCGAAGGCCAGTCGCCCCAGTGTAGTAGCGCGATTATGGGAATCGCTGTCTCTGCCAGGCATGCTGGCGCTATGGGCAGAATACCCGGAAACCGATGCCATCACCGAAAGTGGCCGCTACTACTTGCTGAAACAGCGCGGCCTGACGTCACCGCTCAATGGCAAGGATCTGCAAGCCATGGGCTTGGCGCCCGGTCCACAGCTTGGTAAGGTACTACGTCGTCTGCACGATGCCCGCCTGGATGGCGCGATTAAAGACAAGGAAACTGCCCGACAATGGCTTATCAGACAAGGCATCCTGCCTGCCATCCAACCGTGATTGCCTGGATCAGTATTGGCAGCAACCTGGACCTGCCCGAGGCACAGGTGCGGCAGGCGCTGGGGGCCTTGGCCGCCGTACCGGAAAGCACCCTCCTGTGGCAGTCCCATCTCTACCGGACAGCACCCGTGGGTGGTGTCCCCCAGCCCGCGTTCATCAATGCGGTCGCCCGCTTGCAAACGGCATTGCAACCCCGCGCCCTCCTCAGCCATCTGCAAACGCTGGAGGCAGCAGCGGGACGCCGCCGCGCCGAGGAAATTAGATC
>JAKAFG010000129.1 GCA_021818125.1 Pseudomonadota bacterium
CGTCCTCTTCCAACTGCCACCCCACTGGAGACGAAATGCCGAACGCCTGGAGGGATTTTTACGGGTGCTGCCCTCCGGACACCGCTACGCCTTCGAGATACGCGACCCAAGCTGGCATCATCCAGAGATCTACGCGCTACTCAAGGCCTATAACGCCGCCTTTTGCATCTTCGACATCGCGGGTTTTCAATCTCCCATCCAACTGACGACCGATTTCGCCTATATCCGGCTGCACGGCCCCAGCCTCGCCGCTTATGCCGGCTGCTACACGACTGAGGCCCTTCGGGCTTGGGCGGCGCGCATCCGGACTTGGGATCTGCGCACCGTTTATGTCTACTTCGACAATGACCAGGCCGCCTACGCCACCCACAATGCTTTGGAGCTCATGGGAATACTCGGACTATCGAGTCCTTGAATTCGGGACGGGTTATTATTCCGTCCGCCATTGTCTGGGACGAATGGCCGGCTTTTTCCCGACCCTATGGGCGCTGCCCTTTTCCTGGTGGACCCTGACGGCGGGTTTTCTCTTCTTGAGGTTTTTCGATATGCTCAACCCATGGCCCATATCCAGGCTTGACCGGCGTATTTGCACGGAGGACCGGGTATCATGTTGGATGACCTCGCGGCAACGTTGTCGGCGATGTTGATTCTGCGGACCCTGCTCTTAGAAACCGTGTCTCAGGCCGGTTAGGGCGATGGGGGAACGACGTTTTTTCTTTGCCGCCTGGCCGCCGACTGACGTGCTTTCCGCCTTGCGCCTGCGCCTGGCTCAGTTCCACCAACGGGACTGGCCGCCGGCCGGTCGCTGCGAACTCCCCCAGCGCTGGCATCTTACCCTTTTTTATTTAGGGGCGTCCGACCCTACCCGCTTGCAAAAACGTCTGGATGATTTATGGCCGGGGCCGTTCCCGATCACCCTCGGCTTCGATAGAATAGGGGCATTCAGGGGCGGCCGGGTGCTATGGATCGGTGGCCAGGAGGCACCGTCGGCATTGACGCAATGGCGGCGGGGGTGGTTGGCGGAAGACGGCGTCGAGGCAAGTCCGTTTCTACCCCATGTCACCCTGCTGCGGTCACCTCGTCCTTGGTCCTGGGAGGAAAAGTCCATCGAGCCTTTATACTGGACCCTGCAGGAATTGACGCTGGTGGCATCCAGCGGCGGACAGTACACCGTGCTGCGTCGCTGGCCAATGGTTTCTTGAAGTGCCGCCCTGGCCATCTCGGCTCAGCGGTCTGCAAGACCAGTCAGCGCCTTGGGATGGGCGTACCAACGCAGCGTACCGCTCAAAGCGCCATCCTCATCCAGGTCAATCGCCAGCGCTGCTGCGGTCTTGATCGGCAGCACGGCACCAGCGAGCCGTTCGGCCCAGCTTCCCAGATGGGGTTGATGACCCACCAGGATCAAGACCTTGGGCTGAGGATCCAGGTTCTGCCAATCGCTGGCGAGGGCATCCAGATCACCCGCCGATATGGCGTCGTGCTCCCGAATCTTTTTAACCTTAAAGGCGTTAGCGAGGATATCGGCGGTCTGGCGGGCACGTGGCAAAGGGCTGGTCCAGATCACGACTTTCCCTGACACGCAAAGTCGCAATCCTTTCGCCATGCCCTTTACCACCGAACGTCCTGTGGCGGTCAGCTCCCGCTCATCATCAGAGGACCGCAGCGTCGGGTCTTCCGCCTTACCATGCCGCACCAATACGAGTTGCATAGTCTTTATTCCTCCCCCGCCAGAGCTGATGCGCCTGCGCGCTATCAGCCGGACAATAATGACCAACCTCTGTAAGGTGGGTCATGGCCGTCATCCACAGGGCGATTTTACCGGTTTGCATAATCAATTACGAGAGATAGCGGAACAAAACCGAACTATACTTGCTTCGGGGAGAGTTGTTCCCGCGACAGGAGATCCGTTGATGAACCGTATAGATACATCACAGCGAAAAAAGGGAATCCGGATAGCCGCCACGGCGGGCTTCCTGATGGCGACGGCGCCTGCCTTGGCCTTGGCACAGACGACCACCAACACGCCAGGCCCAACGTTAGATTTTTATCCCGGCCCGGACATGATGGGGAGTTGGGGTCCCGGCATGATGGGCGCTTTTGGACTGTTTTGGGGGTTGCTGTGCCTGCTGGCCCTCGTGGGGATCGTGGGCGGCATTCTGTTTCTGATCCGCGGGGCTTTTGCATGCAGGCATCGCCATGGGTGCCGGAGCGGCATGGCCGACAACGGAAATGCCGCCGCCCTCAAACTCCTGGACGAGCGCTATGCGCGCGGCGAGATCCAGCGTGATGAGTGGCTTGAAAAGCGGGGGGATCTGGGAAAATGAGCGCATATAAGAGATGGCGAGCAGTATGGGCGGTGGGATGGCTCGCGGTCCTGAGTGGTTGTGTGGTGGCACCTGGACCTGCCTATGTGCAGGGGCCGGTTCCTGGGGCCGTCGTCGTGCCTGGGCCGCCGCCGCCTCTGCCGGTGATAGTGGCTCCACCAGCTCCGGCAATGGGCATGGTATGGATGCCAGGGACTTGGATTTGGCGGGGACAATGGGTATGGGGGCCGGGGCGTTGGGTCTATCCACCCTATCCCTACGCCCGCTGGGTGCCGGACCACTGGTGGCATAGAGATGGGCGCTGGTTCTGGGGCCGGGGCCACTGGATGAGGCGCTAGCCGCCTATGTCTTGGTACCAGCGACGACTGGCGCATGCAGTCCAGCGACGCGCCCGGCCTTTCACCCAGGTCGGCAGCGTGCCGCAGGAATTACCGCACGGATAGGCACTGTGAGGGGGAGATGAAACAACTTTCGCAACCAGCCTATCTCAAACGCTGGATCAAGACAGCACGACGCGAATTAGCCTCGGAAGATTACATCTACGATGATGTTTACTGAGGCAACAGCATGTGGAAAAGATGAAAATACCATATAATATTGACTGGTTATATTGAGGACCGGAGAGATGCCATGCGCCCATCGCTCGCGTTTGAGCTTCATCGGAATGTCTTAGTTGAAAGTTGGTGGGCGTAGTGAATCCTTTTTATGCGAAGCTGGAGCGGATATCAAGGCCACGCTCTTGGCCCAGATCCGCAATCTCTGGACCCACACGTCCACGGCGATCGAGGGGAATAGCCTCACACTCGGTTGATACCGCCTTCGTCCTTGAGGAAGGACTTACCGTTGCCGGCAAACCGCTGCGACCATCAGGAAATCTATGGTCATGCCAAAGCCATAGAGATTGTCTACGCATTGATGGATAAGCAATCATCCCTGCAAGGAAGAGGATTTGTTTGCGCTGCATCGTGCCATACTTACTGAAGCGGTAATGGATATCTACAAGCCTGTAGGAAAGTGGGAAAATGAATCTAATTTCACCAACCATATCGGGAATGACGCCGCCAACATCTACGAGAGTTCCCTGCACCGGAAAAAGTCCCTACATTAATGTCGCAATGGCTGGAAAAGTTGAACGGATTTTGCACAAAGCCCTTAATGGGGACCAATGCGGTGGAAGCATATGCGGGTCTTCATCTCGATTTCGTCACGATCCGCCCCTTTTTTGACGGTAATGGCCGGGTGGCGCGTCTGATTGCCAATCTTCCCGTTCTACGCTCAGGTTTCCCGCCTATTGTGGTACCCACAGAAGCCCGTCAGGAATATAAAAGATCGATATCCGACTATCAAACCACCATTCCTGAACTGGAGGGGTTAGAAACCCTGTCTGATCTTCCCGACAACCTGGAAAGGGATCGCTTCAGAGGCTTGTGTCGTGGCTATTGGGAACCGACCCAGGCATTGTTACGGGAGGCGATGGAAGTGCAGGAAAAAAGAAATGTCAAACGATCCGCCGCGCCAGGGTACGAAGAGGGCCACGACACGGGTGATAATTTCGGCAGGTAGGTCGATTTCACTTGTTCATTGACAGAAGGGATCATTTTGGCATTTGACAAGTCACCTTCCCCCATAACCAGGCAGAATGCATCATTCCGTCGCATGCCCTGATCTAAGCCATCATCAGACGGTCAAGGGGAGCGTGCTTGACCTTTGGGGATCCGGCTTGGCGAGCTTGCCAAAGATCATAGGCTGCCTGCTGGGCAATCCAGGCATCCGCACGGCTGCCGTTCTCGACTCCGAGCCATCCTTCGAGGCGTAGAGCCATCTCTGGAGAAATCCTAGCAATTCCATTGAGCACTCGGGACAGAGTAGAGCGCGTCACACCGAGTTGTTCGGCCGCATCCGTTACCGTCAATCCTAGAGCGGGCAAGATATCGTCCCGCAGGATTAGTCCAAGATGTGGTGGGTTTGTACATAGGGCTCATGGTTCTCGTCCAGATTCAGCGGTAGCCCTTTGTAGCGGAAGCTCTTGATCATGGCATATTGTGCTGCGTGACGCTACGACCGATGACACTTTGGAAATCGCCGGGCAGACAGGGGTGTAGCAGGTCCTGGGAAACACTTTGACCGGATAATATAGTACGATCATAATGATCGATATGATTCAATTCATGGAGAGTGCTATGATCACAGAGACAAATGCGGTCAAGTTCCGCCAGAACCTTGGGGAAATGCTCAATCAGGTTCAATATCGGCACGATAGCGTGGTCATTAACAAAGACGGCAAAGCCGTAGCGGCATTGGTCGATGCACGGCTTTTTACGCGCATTCGTCGCATGCAGGCGCGCTTCGATGCGCTTTGCCAACGGCTGGAGTTGGGCTTTTCCTCTGTGCCTGAAGCGGAAGGAATGGCGGAGATTGATGCGACCGTTGCACAAGTGCGATCGGAAGCCCGCGGACGAACAGCCTAAGCATTTATGGGCACTCTGCGCGTTGTGTTGGACACCAACATATTGCTTTCTGGCATTGCCTACCCCACCAGCATTCCCGGCAAGATATTGGCTGCATGGCGACATGGCTCGTTAGAAGTATTGCTGTCGGACTATATCCTGGCGGAATTGCGCAGGGTTCTACCGAGACTGTCGCACCGGCATGGGTTGACCGAAATGGAGATGGATGACCTGGTGGACATTCTCGCCATCCAGGCGGAGGTCATCGTGCCCATTCCCGGGAATGAACCAACCCTGCGTGATCTCAACGACCAGCCGGTCCTGGACACCTTACTGGCGGCGCTGAAGACATCTGGGGCCGACTACCTCATCACCGGTGACAAAGACTTACTCGCCCCCTCAGTTCACTATCACTATCCTGTCATTGCACCCGCCGCATTTTGGGGAAAGCATGGGGCGATTTGACGGCCGCCATTGATTGACAATGAAATCCTAAAAATATAGGACAGATAAACCATGCCCATCGGCCAAGCAGAACGCCAGACCCAACTGCGTCTCCTCAACCGTGCCGCCAACGATCAGACCCAGGGCAGCGGCAAAAGCCTCACCATGGTCTGGCTCGCCAAGTGGATACGGGAGCACATGACCGATGCCCGCGTCCTTATCATCACCGACCGCACGGAGTTCGACAAGCAGATCGAAAAGATATTCAAGGGCGTCAATGAAGCCATCTGCCGCAGCAAAAGCGGGGCGGACCTCATCCACCGGATCAACAGCGCCGAGGATTGGCTGCTCTGTTCCCTTGCACAAGGCCATGAAGGCCATCCTGCCCCATGCCATCTTCATCGGTTTCACCGGCACCCCCCTGCTCAAGGCCGACAAGCAAAAGAGCGTCGAGGTCTTCGGGGGTTATATTCACACCTACAAATTCAACGAGGTGGTACGCGATGGCGTGGTGCTGGACCTGCGCTACGAGGCCCACAACATCGATCTGGCCCTGACCTCGCCGGAGCGCGTCGACCAGTGGTTCGCGGCCAAAACCCGGCGCCTCACCGACATCGCCTTGGTCAAAGAACAGCGTGATTACTGAGACCTACACGCTGGAAATCAGTGACCTGACCGTGCAGGTGGTCCGGAAACGGATCAAAAATCTGCATCTGGGGGTGTATCCGCCGGAGGGCAGGGTCCGGGTAGCGGCGCCCTGGCATCTCAGTGAAGAAGCCATCCGTGCCGCCGTACTGATTCGCCTGCAGTGGATTAAAAAACATCAGCAGAACTTCG
>JAKAFG010000130.1 GCA_021818125.1 Pseudomonadota bacterium
TCAACGCTCCGCTTGCGCCAATGTGGCATTCTGGCCCGAAATGCAGCAAGGCGGTCAAACGGGAGTGGTCCGGTGGCTTTACCGGCGCTTTCCACGCGAGCTACAGGCCGCCCATGGCGCGTGATAACCACCGTTTCACCGCTTTCCACCTGATGAAGTATTTCGCTGAGATGGGCCTTGGTTTGGGCCAAGGTATAGGTTGCCATAGTTGTGTGCCCTATATGACCATAATAGTAGTCATACTAAGGATCGGAAGCGCAAACGTCAACGATCGAGCAGAACGGCAATGGTGAGATACCTGAATCTTGTGGACACTCTCGATTGGATATAATGGATCGAGGAGGATTTTATGGCATTGGGAATACACCCTCAAATACGAAAAGACCCCGCCGAAGAATCGACGGGGTCCCATCACAAACAACCGGCGCGAGAATTACTTCATCATCGCCTTTTTGAACATCCGCTCTACCTTCACGTTGGCTTCATCGGCCTTCTGATTGGCAGCGTTGGCCGTGCTCATGGCCTGGTCAGCGGTGCTCTGCGCAGCGTTAGCCTTGCTCAGCGCGTCCGTCGCGGTGCTCTGCGCGGCATTGGCCTTGGCCAGGGCCTCGTTGGCGGTGGACTGTGCGGCGTCAGCCTTGGCAGCAACCTTGTCGAGGTCAGAGGTAGTCGCACAACCGGCCAAGCCCAAGGGCAAAATCAGCGCAGTTACTTTCAAAGCGGTGGTGAACTTGCTCATAGCAGTCTCCTTTGTTGGGTTGGGTAACGAGCAGACAAAGCATAGCTAAAAAAACAACAACACGCCAGTGAGTAGCCACACTTTATTCGGTGGCGGCTAAAAATTTAGCGCATCGAGTACCTGCAAATACATCCAGGCCGCAGCTTAGTCCACTATTACCGGGCACCCAACAAAAATGCACAGCCCCTTCAATCGATCCGGCCGCACTCGGTCGACCCTCCCGTACATAACAGGCATGCCCCAAACATACCGCCTAACCAACTGTTTACACTAAAATAAAATTATGTCCTTGATTTTTTCCACATTTTTTGTAATATATTGTTCCGTTTCATATTTTGAGAAAAACGCCAGCGGCGTTGAAGCTGGGGTAGGTCACCACAGGCCAGCTCAGATAAGGAGATAGACTTGATACGACGATTATCTGCCGGGATGAGTATTGCCCTGTTCGCATTTTTGCTGCCCAACGCCTTGGCGCTCAATCCAAGCGAATTACCAGTACCACTGCCCAACAAGCTATCAGGGGATTCCAGCAACCTTCAGCGGATGGACAGTCAGTTAGAAAATGCGGTGGACAATCAGTCATCCATGTCCCCAGGAGAATCTGCTCAGCCTGAGCGCAGCAGCGACGGTGCACTCCTCATGCAGCAAAAGGTGTTTTATCTGCGGCGATTAACCGCTTACAACGCACTTCCCGACCAAACCAGCAGTGATCCGGATATTGCGGCCTGCGGCCCTAACCGGCCCAACCAGATCGCCCTTTCGCAGGATTTGTTTTTCCTCAAGAATGGAGGCAACCGCTGTGGTGAACACATAGATATCATTTTGCATTCTGGACGAGTGATTCATGGCGTTGTCTGGGACACCATGAATTCCCGTTATCACATGGCTGCCGACATTCTGATGGGTAGTGTCCAGCGCGCTATGGACTTCGGGGTAAAGCAGGCGAAATTGCGTTTCGTACGCTCGCGGGCACCGTCGACTAACGGTCTCTGAACGGCAACAAGGCCTGCCCCGGCAAACAATTATCGCCCACTGCCAGGTCCGGCCGCCATCATTGCCTCCACATCGGCTATGCGCTTTGGCACTTCGCCTGAAAGGACATCCGGCCCGCTGGCGGTCACCAGCACGTCGTCCTCAATACGAATCCCGATACCGCGCCAACGCTCTGGTACCGACTGATTGTCCGGGGAGAAGTACAGGCCTGGCTCTACCGTCAGTATCATCCCCACCTCCAACTTCCGCCAGGACCGATCCGCGCTGCGATAATGGCCGACGTCGTGGACATCCATGCCCAACCAGTGCCCTGTCCGGTGCATATAGAAGGCTTTATAGCTGCCCTGCTCAATAACCCCATCGCGACTACCAGAAAGTATTTTCAGATCCAGCAGGCCGTCCACCAGCACCTTGACGGCCTCGTCATGATAATCCACAACGGGACGCCCCGCCTGTACGGCCGCGATTCCCGCTTCCTGACTGGCCAGAACGACTTCGTAAATTTCCCGTTGTGCGGGACTGAAAACACCATTGACCGGTAAGGTTCGGGTGATATCGCCGGCGTAGGCACCCACCTCTGCACCGGCATCAATCAGTACCAGATCGCCATCACGCAGTTCCGCATCATTTTCCGTGTAATGCAGAATACAGCCGTTGACTCCGCCACCGACGATACTGGGATAAGCCACACTGGGCGACCCGAGGCGATGAAAAACGTGCTCGATCTCGGCGGCCAGTTCGTACTCCAGCATACCCGGCTGGCACTGACGCATGGCATGACGATGACCGGCGCCGCTGATCCCCACCGCCGCCCGCAGGATTTCGATCTCTTCAGAATCCTTAAACAGCCGCATCTCATGGATCAGATCAGCAACATCGACCACTTCCAGCGGGTAGCGCACACCCTGGCGAATCTTGCTCTTGGCGACATTACGCCAGTGCATTACCCGCGCGTCGAAATCCGTGGACTGACCCATGGGATAAAACAGTAATTCCCGATTTTCCAGCAGTTGTGGGAGGACGTCATTCAGGTCATGAATCGAGAGACAACGATCCACCTGACATTGCTCAAGAGCACCATCCAGCCCAGCACGACGCCCATCCCAGGTTTCCCGCTCCGGGTCACGCGGACGACAGAACAGGATCTGCTCCCCATCAGCGCGCCCTGGGACCAACACCAGCACGGCTTCGGGCTCCACGAAGCCGGTCAGGTACAAGAAGTCGCTGTCACCACGAAACGGATACTGCACGTCGCTGTTACGGCTCTTGGGTGTAGCGGTGGGTATAATCGCGACACCGGCAGCGTGCATTTTCTGCATCAGACGACTGCGGCGAGCAGAATAATCGGGACGGGGCAAATTGAGTTTGGGCATGGGTGGAATGGGGCTTTACTGCATAGCCGCTTCAACCTGCCTGGCAAATGCCGGGTCGTTCTGCGTCTGCTTGAGCAGGCTGGAGTACTGCTCCGCTGTCAAATGATTACTGGCAAGGATACGGTTTACTCTGGTCATGTAGGATTTTTTCAATTCTTCCCGCTTGGTGGCGGTGATGTCCTTCTGGCTCAGGGCGCTGTGGACCTGTTCGTTGAGTGGCTTGATCCCCCGAACCGCAGTCGCAAAATTCTTTATCTCAGCAGGGCTTGCCACGGCACCCGCAGTCATTGCAGTGCGCACCAATCCTGGCGCCGATGTCTCCATACCAGAGGCGAACGCCATACTGGTCCCCAGACCAAACAGACCCAAAGCAAACAGAGCGGTCCCTGCAAATCCACACCTGGATGAATGAAATACGCCCTGTGCAGCAGAGTAAATGGTAGACTGTTGCATAATAACTCTCCTCTCAGATTATCAGAAAAAATGCAGGAATAGCTTCAAATATCAGTAAATTATGTGATTCCTTATGCACACTCCCAAGCCACCCTAACCGCTCCGAAAAGATATTGCAAGCCACAAGTTACCCGGTTACTTCCTATCGAAAGCCGTCTCTATCGCATCACCAAGACGGGCGGCCGGACGCAGCTTAAAAGCAGAGGGACTCAAAATTTTTTCGCCACGCGGGAGAATGGCGCCCATGAAGCCCAGCTTGATGGCTTCACGTATCCGCGCTTCGGTAGCCGCCACCGGACGTACCTCTCCCGCAAGGCCGAGTTCACCAAAAACCACCCGGCGCCCCTCTAGCGGTTTATTGCGAAAACTGCTGAGCAGGGCCAGGGCTACCGCTAGATCGGCGGCGGGCTCGTTGACTTTGATTCCACCTGCGATATTCACAAAAACGTCCTGATCAAAAAACATACTGCCACCGTGGCGATGCAGGATGGCCAGCAGGAGGGAGAGGCGGTTAGGGTCCAGACCGATGGCGACCCTGCGGGGGTTAGCCAGCGGACTCAGCGTCACTAGAGCCTGCACTTCCACCAGCAGCGGTCGGGTCCCCTCCTGCGTCGCCAGCACCACACTCCCTGCTACAGGTCGATCATGCTGCGACAGGAAAAGCTGCGAAGGATTGGCGACTTCGCTCAGGCCCTCTTCATGCATCTGAAAAACGCCCAGCTCGTTGGCAGCACCAAAGCGATTTTTGATGGCACGCACAATCCGGTAGGGGCTACCCGCCTCCCCTTCAAAATAGAGGACCGTATCCACCATGTGTTCCAGCACGCGCGGACCAGCGATGGCCCCTTCCTTAGTCACATGGCCGACCAGCCAGACCGTGGTGCCCGTCGCTTTGGCGAAACGCACCAGGCGGGCCGCACACTCCCGCACTTGCGCTACCGAGCCAGGGGCCGATTGCAGCGTGTCGGTATAGACAGTCTGGATGGAATCCACCAGCACCAACGCGGGTCGCTCTGACTGGAGCAGACCCTCGATCGCTTCAAGATGGTTTTCGGCGACTACCCGTACAGGGCTCTGGCCCAACCCCAAGCGCTGCGCGCGTAAGGCGACTTGTGCCGCGGACTCCTCGCCGGTGACATAAAGCACCTTACTGGCCTGAGCCAGATGATGGGCGGTCTGGAGCAGGAGGGTGGATTTGCCGATACCCGGTTCCCCGCCCAGGAGAATGGCGGCCCCCGGCACCTGCCCACCGCCCAGCACCCGGTCGAGTTCTGCCAGACCCGTCGTGCTGCGCCCCACATCCGTGATCGGCACCGCATGCAGAAATTGCGGTGGGCTGGCCGTGGCGTAGGTGGTTTGGGATTTGGCCCCGGTCTTCTCCATGCGCTGTTCGACGAAGCTGTTCCAGGCGCCACAATCCGGGCAGCGTCCCAGCCATTTGTTGCTGGTACTGCCGCATTCCTGACAGACAAAGAGGGTTTTGTCGCGGCTCATGAGACCAACTGGCGCGGAACACGCATCTGCATACGGCAGCTCAACTCGTAGGAGATCGTATCGAGTCTCGTCGCCAGGGATTCGAGGGCTGGTCCGCCAGCCCCCATGAGCACGACGGAAGCCCCGATTTCCGCCGACACGGTCGTCAAGTCTACAAAAAGCATATCCATACTCACTCGTGCCAAAGTCCGGGTAGCCTGTCCGGCCACCGTGACCGGCGCCCCCGAACCCAGGTGACGCGGATAGCCATCACCGTAGCCCGCCGCCACGACCCCCACCCGGCAGTGTGCAGGAGCCTGCCAGGCTGCACCATAGCCCAGCCAGTCACCGGGGGCGAGCTCGCGGATGGCCACCACTGCACTACGCCAGGACAGCACGGGTTGCAAACCGATCTCGGTACCGCTGTGCCCGGCGAAGGGCGAAAGACCGTATAGCATGAGCCCGGGGCGCACCCAGTGCTGATGGGTAAAGGGCAGTGCCAGCACCCCCCCCGAATTGGCCAGGGTGTGCTGACCCGCCGTGCAATGACCAAAGTGCGCAATGGCCTCGGCGAAAACGCCCGCCTGCTGACGACTGAAAGGGTCGTCCGGCGTATCGGAGCGGGCGAGATGACTCATCAGCCCCAGCACCTGCCAGCAGGGATGGCTTTGCAGCCCGGCAAATACTGCCGACAGTTGGTCGGGTGCAAAGCCCAAACGGTGCATACCCGTATCCACCTTGATAAACAGCCGCAGGGGCGCGTCAGCGGCATGGGTCGCCAGCCAGAGTAGCTGCCGTTGTTCATGGATAACGAGCAGATAGCCCCGGGCGGCCGCAACAGCGACCTCCTCCGCGTCGAAAGGCCCTCCGAGCAGACAAACCGGTAGCTCCAGACGCAGATCATGAAGGGTTTCCGCCTCTTCCAGAGAAGCCACGGCAAAGGCATCGACACCTGCCTCTGCCAGCACCGGGGCGCAGAGCGCGACATCATGTCCGTAGGCATTGGCTTTGACCG
>JAKAFG010000002.1 GCA_021818125.1 Pseudomonadota bacterium
CTCTTTGAGCGTAAAACATCCGGTGGTGGATTTGCGCCTGCTCAAAGACCGTAATCTCTCCATCGGCAGCATGGGTATCGGTATATTCGGTCTCGCCCTCTTCGGTACCATGGTGATTCTGCCGATCATGCTGGAGACACTGATGCGCTATGAGGCTTTCACCGCAGGGCTGGTGATGGCACCACAGGGCATTGGTGCGATGCTGTCCATGATGCTGGCGGGACGACTGCTGGGGCGCGGCGTCAACCCACGTAACATCGTACTGGTCGGCGTCATTTTCGGCGCCTTCGGCACCTATTTCGCGACACTCTACAACCTGGACATCAACATGGCCTGGGTTATCTGGCCCAGCTTCATCCGCGGCATTGGTTTTGGTCTAGTCACTATTCCGCTCTTCACCCTGGCCTTTATGACGCTGAAAAAATCGCAACAGGCCGAGGGCTCGGGTATTTTTAACCTGATGCGAACCTTGGGTGGCAGTATCGGCATCGCCATCGTTTCTACGGTGACGAGTCAGGAAACGCAGGTGGGCTGGAACCAGATGAGCGGCTTTATCAATCCGTTCAACCCTGCCTTTCATCACTATCTCGCAGCAGCGGGTATGACCCAGAATCCGACTACCTGGCAAGTGCTGGGCAATGTTGTGCTATACAGCCAAGCCAACATGCGCGGGATGCTGGATGCTTTTGTGCTCGTTTTCTACGGCTTCCTGGTCATGATTCCACTGATCATGTTCCTGAAGAAGCCACCCGCCGACTCAACCGGCTCTGCACCGTCCGCGCACCTTAGCGAATAAAGGTTAGCGGTTACGGTGCCGAGGTCCGCTCCAGATGCGGCGCTGCAGGCAGCCAGAGGGTGCGTGCAAATCCCCAGTCCAGCAACTTGAGGCTCTGCCAGGATGCCTTCCAGAAACCCCGCCTTTCATTGTGGAAGGACGGCACTCCGAGGATCACTGCAATCAGCTTCACGCCATCCTGAGTCCCCGTAGCAACGAGACAATGCCCTGCTGCGTCGGTATAGCCACTTTTCATGCCGGTGATAAAGGGCACCCGCCCCACCAACAGGTTGGGGTTAGGGCTGGTGATGCCCGCGTAGGTGAAGTTTTTGTGGCCGAAAAAAGGCATGAACTGCGGAAACTGGGCCATGATCGTGCGGGTGAGGACGGCAACATCATAGGGACTAGCCATATTGTTGGGATGCGGCAACCCATCGGGATCATAGAAGGTGGTGGAAAGCATCCCGATTTTGCGCGCCGTCTGGTTCATTTCGGTGACAAAGGCGGGTACGCTGCCGGCCACCAGATGTGCGGCTTCTACCGCAGCATCATTGCCGGAAGGCACCGTCATTCCGAGAATCATCTGCGCGACGGTAAAGGGCAGACCGGGATGCATGAACATGCTGGAGCCTCTCGTCTGTAGCGCCGTGTGACAGGGCACGAAGTGCTGGTTCATCTGCAGATGCCCACTGTCAATGTCCTTGAAAAGCAGGTATAGCGTCATCAGCTTGGTAATGCTGGCAATAGCATAGGGCTGATAGGCATTTTTTGTCGCAATGATGGCGCCAGTATCCGCATTCATCAGGATATAAGCGCGTGCATCTATGGGCGGGAGGCCGCTGGTCCCGGCCTCAGCGCGCGGTGCGCAAAGTAGAAAAATCACCACTAACGAAAGCAAGGAAAAGAGCCACCACCCTGTGGAAGGGAAATATTTTGCCGTCGAGAGTCCAGGATCTGTGTCGGGTGCAGGAATGGAGGCCAGCATGGGAATACCTCGCCGCATCGGCTATATCGGGTTAAAGCAATTTCTCAGGATGCTTCGATATTAGGCTATTTTTTCAAGGTTGCCTATAGGTCAACGCTCGACTTGGATAAACCAATTCTACCGCCTTATATGGAAGGTTATCCATAAATCATATAGACTGGTCGGTATGATAATGCATGCTTCTCTGTCCTACGCCACCTTGATCCAAAATCCGTTGCTCTGGGCCATCGCTGGGGGGATCATTCTGGTCGCCTTTTATGTCCGCGCGGTGATTGGTTTTGGTTCCGGGTTGATTTCGGTGGCACTGATGACGCTTATTTTCCCCATAAAAGAAGTGGTGCCCGTGGTGCTGCTGCTGGACCTGATCGGTTCCGTGCTGCTGGGAGCCTATGACTTCCGGGAAATGCGCTGGCCGGAGTTGCGCTGGCTGATTCCCGGCAGCGTGATTGGGCTGGCCATCGGCTCCTTTATTCTCGCGGATACCAATGCCCAAAATCTCACCCGTTTTCTCGGCGTGTTCATTCTCGCCTACGTGGTCTACGCGCTGGTAATGAAGCCTGAGCGACTACCCCAGGTCGCATTGCCCTGGGGAATGCCGCTGGGCATGTTCGGTGGCGTGGTGGGCAGTTTGTATGGCGGTGGGGGTCCACCCATTGTCGCCTATCTGCAAATGCGTCATCTCGACAAACGCGCCTTCCGCGCCACGTTTCAGGGCATTGCCCTCACTGACAATATTCTACGGGCCTTTATGTACATAGCGCTGGCCCTGCTGACCTGGCAACTGATGGTGGGTTTCCTCATGCTGATTCCACCGGTGCTGCTCGGTCTGTGGACAGGTAATCGCTTGCATATGCGCATCAATCAAAGGGCTTTTCTCATGGGGACCCTCGCGGTACTCGCGGTGGTCGGTTTGAAATATCTCATCTGAACGAGGGCGTGTGACATGGCTTTACGCAACATGGATGAACTTCGGCAGCAGGTTCAGGGTGCATTATCCCTGAACATCGCCTTCATTGGCGTCGTCAACGGGCTTTTTAGCTCCCTCCATACTCTGGGCAACGCGGACAGCGCTGCGCTGGCGTCCGCTGCCGGGATGGATACCGGCTATGTGCTGCGCTGGTGTGATGCCGCCTATGCCTTTGGCTGGCTGGAGCTGACCGATAATGAGCAATGGCGGTTGAGTGAGGATGGCGACAGTATGCGCCCGGAAGCTGAAAACAGCCGCATAGGCGTGGCGGTGGGTGCCGTGCTTTCTGCACACATGGCGGAGCGGGCGGCGGGTCTCATGCGCACGGGTGAGCGTCCCGGCGAAAAGGTGCTGGCTGAGCGTGAAACTATTCTGCCCTGGTTCGGGCCGATGCTGGAGAACAATTTTCGCAAGACGTTCGAGGAGAAAATCTGCCCGGTGGTCCCCATCTTTGCCGAAGTCGATGCACGCGGCGGACTGGCGGTTGATCTGGGCTGCGGCAATGGCTGGTATTTGCGGGCACTCGCCGCACGCTGCGGACATCTGCACGGTCTGGGGCTAGATGGTTTCGCCGAAAACATCCGCCAGGCTACGGAAAAAGCCCAAAGCGAGGGCATTGCGGATCGCCTGCATTTTGGTGAAGGCGATATCCATCAGTTTTCCCTGCCAGAGCCCGCCGACCTCATCGCCATGAATCGCGCCCTGCATCATGTCTGGGAAAACCGTGGTGAGATTTTTCAGCGACTGCACGCCAGCCTGAAACCCGAAGGCGCCATCGTCATCTGGGAACCGGCCTGGCCCGACGATCACCGCGTTCTGCGTGAGCCGCCGCTACGCGCCATGGCCTTTCAAAATCTGACCGAGCATGTGCAGGGCAACCATTTCCTGCATCCGGAGGAAATTGCCGCAGCCCTCAGCGAGGCGGGATTGAAACCAGAAATATTCCCCTTTGGTAGTGATGTCGTGGTGGTGGGCCGGGCGTAACGCTCAGAATTTCCAGCGCGGCGTGCCGCGTTCTGTCAGGCAAGTACTGATTGCGCCCATGCGCCACGGCTCTGCCGCCCATTGCATTACGACGGAGTTGCCCTTATCCTACGCGGCAATGGGGCGGTAGCTCAGCTGGGAGAGCGTCGCGTTCGCAATGCGAAGGTCGGGAGTTCGATCCTCCTCCGCTCCACCAATAAAATCAAGGGTCTAGGCCAAACGGCCTAGACCCTTGTTGATTTTACGCTGCAATTATGCAGCAATTATGCTGCACTTGGCTGCGAATCCGGTGCAGCGCGAGGCGTGAACAATGGCGACGATCAACCCCAGAATGGACCAGGACGGGAACGTGATAGGCTGGCAGGCCATCGTGCGCAAGCGAGGTTTTCCCTCTCAGACCAGAACATTCCGAACCAAGCGCGATGCGGAGCGGTGGGCACGCGAGGCGGAGACGGACATGGAGCGTGGGGTGTTCGTTTCCCGCAAGGAAGGCGAGAACACTACGCTGACGGAGGCGCTCGATCGGTACGCGCGGGAGGTCTCTTCAGGAAAGAAAGGCGCGGTGCAGGAATTTTCGGTGATCAGGCATCTTCAGGCGTCCCCGTTGTCGGGCATGTTCCTGGCCGCGATCCAGGGCAAGCACCTGGCTCAATATCGGGATGGCATGCTGGCCGAAGGATACAGCCCCATCACCATAAAGCGGCGATTCTCGGTGATCTCTCACCTTTACGGTATAGCGGGAAAAGAGTGGGGCATGGCCGGACTCGTGAACCCCGTTCCGTTGGTCACTGTGCAAAAACCTAACAACGCGCGGGATCGGCGGCTGGCCGGCGATGAGGAATCCCGCCTCGTCGATGCGGCCAAAGCCTACGGGGAACCCTTGCCATCTATTATCGCCATTGCTCTGGAAACAGCTATGCGCCGGGGCGAGATCGCGGCTATGCGCTGGGAGCATGTCACGGGCAACACTTTGTATATACCGGACACTAAAACGGACGTGGCGCGGACTGTTCCGCTATCCAGAAAAGCCAGGACGGTTCTTTCTAACCTGCCGCGCCGCTTGGATGGTAGCGTGTGGGGTCTTAGGGCAGATAGCATCACACAAGCCTTCGACCGCGCCTGCAAGCGCGCCGCCATTGAGGACTTGCGCTTCCACGATCTCCGCCACGAGGCCACCAGCCGGTTGTTCGAGAAAGGCTTCAACCCGATGGAAGTCTCCACGATCACCGGGCACAAGACATTGCAGATGTTGAAGCGGTACACTCATCTCAGGGCGGAGGATCTGGCGAAGAGGATGGGATGAAAATCATTGGATCCATCCAGCATGTCGAGACCATCGCCGACGGCACTGGCATCCGGGAGTTGGCCGGACTCAGAGCACGGCATGGTGACGGGAACTGGAAAAAGAAGAAAGGCGTCGCCATGATAGAATTGAACGATGGCACGCAAGCGCTGGCGGAAGTGCATTGGTACGAAGCCCACGGTATCGGCAAGGTCAAAATGAAGGTGAAACGATGGCTATGAAATTTGTGGTCTGCGTCAACAAGGAAGGGCTCGGCGACCTGTCCGGTGAAGATGTGACCATCGGGCACGTCTATGAAACTATCGGCGACCCTGACCAGCACGGCATGGTCAGAATCATTGACCAGAGCGGTGAGGATTACCTGTATCCGGCGAACTGCTTTGAGGCCGTTACGTTGTCGGATAGCGCTGAGCACCGACTTCACGACGCTTTGGCAAGAATGAGTGCATAGCAGGCCAGCAATTGCATAAAATACTGGTTCTATGTTCCGCATCCCTGATGTGCATGGCCGCTGTGGCATTCGCTGATGGATTGCACCCTGCAAGGGCCGCGCCTGCCAACACCCTGTGCAACATCGCATTCCCGGGATCGTTAAAGGTCTGTCATCCCGTGGGCACGTCACCAGCCGGAGTGGTAGACCTGGGCGGCGGGTGGCAGTTCGTGGTGCTGGAACCGTTTTCCGAATGGCTGGGCGTGAAGGCGACCACCACTCCCGCCATCGCCACGTTCCACGACGGAAAGCGGGTTTCTTTGGACCGCCATATCCCCTACTTTGAAAACGTGCAATCGGTTTTGGTGACGATCTCCCCTACCGGCGGACACTTTGTTACCATTCACGCATACAAAGGGGGTAACGCCCCGGACCGGACCTTCACGATGACGGTTCGCGTTATGCCCAGTGGCCAGATCGCCATCCCTTAGCAGCCAACGAGCGAAAGCGACCGGACCATCTTATTCAGGTACGTTCAAATCTCTGGGATAATAAAAGCTGCGTTTTACGGGTTTGTACGCAACAGCGATCACCTGCGGCACTGCTTTCTGTTGCTTAGGCATTTTTTGCCGATTCACCGGTTTCTCCGGTTTTCTTGCGGTAATGCCGTACAGGACCATTCTGCAAATCTTGTGAACCTGCTCCCTGTCTTCGTGTTGCAACTCCGGCAATAGCTGCAATTCATCGCAATGATTGCGGCCTTTTCGGAGGTTATCGGTCGCGTTCCAGGAGCCAGGATTTCTGTTTGTTTTGCCGCTGACACCACAGCAGTGATAGGCTTTGTTGCACCGCCAGCGAAAAAGAAGGAACTCGTGTGAACCAGCCAAGCAAGGAAAACCTGCTGCGATTTTGGCAGGCCGTTGAGGCGCTTACGCCACAGGAGGCTGCAAAGATAGACGCCATCAGCAAAGACAAGCCGGTTTATTCAATCTCGAAATCTTCCTGTCCATGGTCTCCAGACCACGAGCACCAAAAGGCAAAAACACCAAAGGGCTACAAATGGCGATATTATGTGCAAGCCGCCATTTATGGGTCCGACCACCTGATGCGTCCGCTGGAAAAAAAGATCGGCGAACCACCAAAAGAAATCATCGAAGAAAGAAACAAGGAATCCAGGCTGTTCGACTTCTCGGTGAATTGAACCGCCCCGGGTTTGGTGGAGGCTCCAACCTTTGAGAGAATGGAGCCATGAATAAGCCCAAGCAGTTTTCGTCTGAAGTCCGCGAGCGCGCTGTTCGCCTGGTACAAGAACATCGCGGTGAATATCCTTCCCTGTGGGCCGCTGTCGAATCTATAGCCCCCAAGATTGGCTGTGTGCCGTCCACCCTGCTGGCCTGGGTGAAGCGGGCAGAAATAGATGCCGGTCAACGTTCCGGCATGAGCACTGCGGAAGCCCAGCGCATCAAGGAGCTGGAACGTGAGGTCAAGGAACTACAGCGCGCGAATGAAATTCTGAAGCTGGCCAGCGCGTTTTTCGCCCAGGCGGAGCTCGACCGCCGTTTGAAGCATTGAGGCGTTTCACCGATCAATACCGGGACCGCTTCGGGGTCGAGCCGATCTGCCGAGTCTTGCAGATTGCCCCATCGGGTTACCGGCGTCATGCGGCACAACAGCGGAACCAGACGTTGCGCAGTGCCCGAGCGCAGCGGGACGCGGTGCTCTTGCTGGAGATTCAGCGGATCTGGCAGGCGCATCTGCAGGTCTACGGTGCGGATAAGGTCTGGAAGCAGATGAATCGCGAGGGGATACCGGTAGCACGTTGTACCGTAGAGCGCCTGATGCGGCATCTGGGCATACAGGGGGTAGTCCGCGGCAAACGGATCCGCACCACGGTTCCAGATACCCAGGTGCCCTGCCCACGAGACCGGGTCCACCGGATTTTCAGGCGGAGCGTCCTGATCAGCTCTGGGTTTCGGATTTCACCTATGTGTCCACCTGGCAGGGCTGGCTCTATGTTGCTTTCGTGATTGATGTGTTTGCGCGTCGGATTGTGGGATGGCAGGTCAGCTCTACCATGCATACGGACTTCGTACTGGATGCCCTGGAGCAAGCGCTCCATACCCGACAACCACAGCGGGACCGATCCCTGATTCACCACAGCGACCGGGGATCGCAATAGGTCAGCATCCGCTATACAGAACGGCTTGCCGAGGCGGGCATCGAACCCTCTGCGGGAAGCAAGGGAGACAGCTATGACAATGCCCTGGCAGAAACCATCAATGGGCTGTACAAGGCCGAATTAATCCATCGTCGGCCCTGGAAAACCAAAGCATCCCTGGAATTGGCCACCCTGGAGTGGGTACATTGGTTTAATCATCACCGACTTCTGGAACCCTTGGGTTATATCCCTCCGGCAAAAGCTGAGGCACAATATTATCAGCAACTCGAACGTCAGGCCGGTCAAGCGGCATGACTTACATCAACCAGCCTCTACAATACCCGAGGCGGTTCACCCCCAGTGTGTCAGTTTTAAATCGCCGTTGACACGGGAGGCTTTGGCCACCTTGGTCAACAACGACGATTGACCATCTCACCCACCTCGCGCGACTAATCGGCGCTGCCCGAGATGTCATGAATGACGAGAGGATCAGCCGCCTAGCAAGCATGGCGGGAGACGCCCTCTGCCTAGCGGACCGTATCACGCGCACGGGCACAGCGAAACACTTGCTCAAGGCAGTCGAACAGATCGAAAAAACCATGTCATAACGGATTTTCTCCAGTCCACTGCCCGTGCCACTGAAGACACCGCTCATGCCCCCATGCCCAAAGGGGGCATCAGTGGCCTCTGGGATATTCTCAAACAGCCCGAGAGCCAACAGACCATTCAGTTCCTCATGCGGGTAGGCCAGCATTTCCACAATCACCGTCTCGCAACACGTTATACCGAGCCCTAGAAACCTGTCTACCCCACGGACACCTTGAGACAGACACATATCGGCAAGAATCGATAGACATACTAATCGGCGTCGTGATACACGATAGCTCCGGCACCTTGACGCTTCGAGCAACCCTTTTCACCATGATCCAGGCAAACTTGAGCATCATGAAGCGTAAGCGATGATCCGACATGAGCACAAACAACGCATAATGATATGATATCAAATCATATCCGTTGACATGATATAAGATCGCATGCTTTCATTGCGAATTGCATTGGTTGATATGGTGTGGTATGATACTACTTATTGGCGGCGAAAAGGGCGGCACGGGAAAAACCACTTTGGCAGTTAATTTAGCGTCAGGTTTCCGGCTGCGGAAACGCGATGTGCTGCTAGTAGACACGGATCCGCAAGGCAGTGCTTCTGGTTGGTCAACCATACGAGAAGAGCGTACAGATCTAGCGCGCATACCATGTATGCAGAAGTTTGGCAAATCGCTCCAGAATGAAATAAAAGACTTAAGCGCCCGCTATCAAGACGTCATCGTCGACGCTGGCGGACGCGACTCTGTGGAGTTGAGAGCCGCGTTGGTAGCCGTTGAGCACGTCCTCATTCCTGTTCAAGCTTCACAGTTTGATTTGTGGACTATTGAGCAAATGAGCGAACTGGTAAACACCGCTACTGCGTTTAACACGCACTTATGTGCGACCCTGGTGCTATCCCGGGCACCAACCAACTTGCAAGTACACGACACGCATGCCGCGCAACACATGTTACAGGAATTCAAAAATCTGCGCCTTTCTAATGTCATCGTTCGTGATAGAATTGTATATCGTCGCTCTGTTGCGCAGGGATGTGGCGTGCTGGAGTATCAACCCGCGGACAAGAAAGCGCAAGCAGAAATAATTAATTTAATGGAAGAGATCATGACATGAGTGTAGGATTCACCAGAACACCGAAGAAGACGGCTACAAGCGTAGAAGACTTTATATCAAAGGTCGATCCGACAGTTGTTCAGAACGACAAGCTGCCGTGGACCGGCCTACGAGAAGACAAAAGAACAGAACTCTACAATATACGGCTAACAGAAGTAGAAATGGCTAAATTGCGCTTTATCGCAGAAAACACCCCAAATTCAATGCAAGCATTCTTAATGAAAATCATATTGCCCGCGATTGACCATGCTATCGATGATGTATTATCTGAAATCAAAAGGAAAAAAGGAATACAAGCAATCCAAGATGGACAATCATAATGAACTGTTGGTTTTCTTATCAAAGATTGATAAGATCCGAAAGGAGCAAATAAACGTATGGCTAATGATAGTGGAAAGAAAAAGATCCCACCAATCCGAAAAGTTGTAGCCCCATTGCCTGAAGACGCGTTTATCGATAGACAAATAGATCTCTTTCAATCCTTTCTAGCCAACTCAGAGAATGAACGTGAAGCACTCTCAAATGCTGTTGATTTATGGGACAGCATTCCTCGTTATTCTATTTCCCGCTCTAGAATGAATACCATGCGTACGGCGGAAGGCTTTCTCGATGTCCTCGAATTACCCTTCAACTATAGAGGGAAACAACTTATTGCTATGATTTATCCAGCACGCATCAGAGATAAACAGGGAAAACGCCTCAGTTATTACCCAAGCGCCCGTGAAGAGTTGATAGAACATACGCTAAGAAAAATCGCCTCTGAACAGAATGCTGGATTCTTCGATCGATTAAAATATCGCAGTGGCGCACGATTTTCTCTCTACCAATTACGCAAGGATTTAGAACAACAAGGTCATGGGCTACGCTATGATGAGATTATAGAGGGGTTGGATATCCTCTCTTTAAGTAGCATCGAGATAGTAGCAACAAGTGATGGCGGCGAAGAAGCTTTCGCACGTTCCACCTATCTTGCAGCCCTGACAGGTGTAAAACGTAAAGATTACGAAGCAGATCGTACCGCACGCTGGGTGGCACAATTTCATCCGTTGGTGACCCAAAGCGTTGATCGAGTGACTTATCGTCAATTTAATTATCAGCGGTTGATGAAATGCAGTACACAACTCGCACGCTGGCTTATCAGCCAACTCGTGCTAAAATATACACAAGCAGCGATCACTAATAGCTTTGATATGCGTTTCAGCACCATAAAACGCGACAGTGTCTTGCTGAACGGCTACACAAGGCAGCGCGACGCGGTGGCCGCCCTTGACGCAGCCTGGCAAGAACTAAAAATATTGGGGGCTCTATCCACGATCCAAAAAGTAGAACAGCGCGGTGACCGCAACAAGATCGAAGATGTGGTCTACACTCTATTTCCAACCCAAAAATTTTCTGCGGAACAAAAAGCTGCCAATCGTCGGCAACATGACGCTAAAGTCGAAATCTCACAAGCCCGAGCAAACAACACTCAGCGTGACTTGGCGGAGATGGTGGGGAAACCAAACTCCTTGCCCCAAAAAGCGGGGGGAATAGGTCGCGGGTCCCCAAAAACACGGGGGGAATAGGTCGCGGGATGAAAGGGAACGTGAATTGTGTATGGTCTAGATATCGGGGGGAATGGGTCGCGGATTGTTCATGAAAGCAGGGGGAATGGGTCGCGAGATAAAAGGGGAATAGGTCGCGGGTCCCCAAAAACACGGGGGGAATAGGTCGCGGGTCCCCAAAAACACGGGGGGAATAGGTCGCGGGTCCCCAAAAACACGGGGGGAATAGGTCGCGGGTCCTGAGTGAAGGCGATAAAGCATGGCTGAAATCCCCAAAAATGTCACGAACAACGCACCTTTTAGAGCACGAACAGGAGGAATAGGTCGCGAGTGTATATCGTAACACATTATATACAATAATAAAAATTGTAACTTCCCGACGCTTATCCTTTTATCCTTTGCTCTAACCTTTATTTATCCGTGACCTTAAAAAGCCCTGCATAACCCCATTTGTCAGGATGGGCAGGTGGATAGGGGACAGGAGGTGGGCATGTCCGGGCAGATGACGTTTGCGGAAGAACCGGGGCTGTCACGGAAGCGCAAGAAGACAAAACGGGAACGTTTTCTGCGGGAGATGGACCTAGTGGTTCCCTGGAAGCGTCTGGTGAACGTGATCGCACCCTGTTACCTCTTCCTGCAGCAATGGAAGAAGCACTGTATGAGATTCCGGTGTTGCGCCAGTTTGTGGGCATCGATATGGGAAGGAACCTGATTCCGGATGAAAGCACGATTCTGTGGTTCCGCCGATTGCTGAAACAGAACGATCCGGCGGAACACGGCATTCAGGATGCAGTAGTCAGACGGCAGTAGCCGGGACGGAAAACCGGGTTGGAAGCCCTGAAACGTTTCAACTGGAGCGTAGTCCGCCTTCGGATGCAGGGAGATCATATCTTCCGAATACAAAGATACTCAAGGCCCACCCCAGCGTTGATTTCGGTATAAGCGGTGCGCAAGCGACTGCACACAACCGCCATTTGACCTGGACATCTAAATATAATAACATATTTATATATTTTAATAGTATATCTCAACAAGCTGGGCATGGTGACAATCACAACAGCAACTTCCATAACCTATATAAAAAACAATAAAATTAGTTAGTTAAATAATCTCGTTACCGAATCCACGTCACTCAAGTAACCCTCTATTGATCTAGTCTAGACTTTTGTCATGATTTGTTTTTAAATTAAATCCAACAGCGTTTCCGTCGACTAGGAGGACATATGAGCAAAACCGAGAAACGAAACACAGAATATTATAAAAATCTAATTTTCAGGCCTGTCATTTTAGCGCTAGGTCTCTGTTTGGGTGGAACCGAAGTAGCATATGCATTCGGTGGTGAATTTCCTTCTAAAGTTCCAGTGCCTGCAAATAATCCTATGACACCCCAAAAAATTTCATTAGGCAAACAATTATACTTTGATCCACGCTTGTCTCTCACAGGTGATGTATCCTGTGAAACCTGTCATGATGTCATGAGTAACGGAAGTGACAGCCTGCCACTGGCATTCGGAGTACTTGGCCGAGTCGACACTCCTCGTCATGCACCATCAGTCTTCAACGCCGCCTTCAATACCGTACAATTTTGGGATGGGCGCGCCAACAGTCTAGAAGCGCAAGCTAAAGGCCCCATCCTCAATCCAATCGAAATGGGAATGCCCAAAGCAATAAATGTAGTCAAGCGTTTACAGAAAATACCCGGCTATCGCAAAGAGTTTCGCCATGTATATGGCAATAAAGATCCCATCACTTTTGACCATATCGTACAAGCCATTGCTACCTACGAACGCACTCTAGTAACACCAAACAGTCCGTACGATCGCTACGTCAAAGGTGACAAAACAGCGCTTAGCAAAAGTGCTATAGCAGGCATGAAAACCATTAGATCGTTCGGGTGCGAGTCCTGCCATGCAGGACCTATGTTTGACAACCCTGGTACCCCTATGGGGACTGGGTGGTTCCAAAAATTCCCGGTACAGCCGCACAATCCGGTTTGTGCGAAATATGTACAAAAATACCATCTCATGGATGATCCCGGTCGCTTTGATGTAACACATAATCCAGCGGACATGCATTTATTCAAAGTCCCCAGTTGGCGCAACGTTGCTCTAGAAGCGCCCTACTTTCAAAACGGTTCTGTGCGCACTTTACCGACCGCGGTACGGGTCATGGCTGCTTGCCAACTAGGTTTGACAGTCACAGACAAACAAGTACATGATATTGTTTCATTTTTAGATAGTCTCACGGGAAAGTTCCCCAAAGAGGTAGCGCCACGACTTCCTGAAACACCAAACAGCACTATTATGATGAGTGTTTCCCGACTACAAAAAACTGCGCTAACAAAATAAAAACAAATCATTTTTCAGATGGTTGTAAATTCCACGCTGCGGTGTTGCCTGCTGTCTCAACGGCAGGCCCCGTGCTTACTTTCCCGACCACTAAACTGTTATCCATACTCATTTATTGTATGGCTTAGATATGCCGAAAACGCTGGATATCGGCCGGCAGCAAGAAAGCCCTAAGGAAAGAGTAGACCCCGATAGTTTTAATATCATATCATATTAAACCATATTATATTTATGGTTCCTCTGGGGGTCAGAGCCGCGGCGCGTGGTATTTTATCCCTCGTTCTTTTCGGTTGTAGATACACCCCTTTCTACTATATCGATCAAATGAACAAGGCATGATTTTATTAAACTAATCCGCATCTCTCTACGTTCATTGGTTTTTAGATGAATATTTATTAAAGAATAATAACCGCACCGCCTACCTCAAGTCGGTTGTAATATGTTTCATAAAGGGCGTTAGGCCGCGTTTAGAAGGCGCATGATAATAAAAAAGATATTAAAATAATTACTTGCTTATATATCTATGCTTACAATTGACTGGTGACGGAAGCGTTTTCAAATGTTGCAAATTAACCATTTGTTTTTATTGTATTTATCATTAACCAGCGCAGCGCTTAGCGTAAAACGTAGAGGCACACGCGGTATCTGCCTTGCTGTAACTGAAAAAAATATTGCAAAATGTAGCAATTTATACTAAATAGGATGCTTGGATGTGCTTAAGCACCTGTTTAGTGCTTGGGATTCGACGGGGAATGGTAGAAAAGATTTCATAAGTTTTTACTATGTCTCTGCAGCGACAATAATCTGTCTTTATGGCATTGGTTGTTCGCTGGGGTTTTGTGTGTGGCAAGTCTGGCGAGAAGACTGGACCTATGAGCGTATATTTTTTAGCTAATATGCCTTAAAGCGCATACCGCAAAGGGGGGGTTATGGCTTCAATGTCCATGAGTTTGAAAAACAAGCAGGTGATCGTAGCATTAGCAGCAGTAAGTGGGTTGTTTTTGTCTTCAAGTGCTTGGGCGCTGCCTTCTTTCGCACGGCAGACAGGTTGGTCTTGTGCAGCTTGTCATACGTCTTATCCACAGTTGACACCAATGGGTAGGATGTTCAAATTGCTGGGATTCACCACAACAAACCTTCAGCATCAACAGAAACTGGAGGCACGTTTTGGCAAAAGTGTCGGGTTGCTCCTGTCCCGGGTTTCACAGTTTTCTATTTTTGTACAAGCGTCAGCCACCAATGTTGCAGGTGGACAGGCGGCATTCGGTGGCACCAATACGCTCGCTTCTCCAAACAATAATATCCAATTTCCACAACAAGTTAGCTTATTCTATGCCGGTGAAGTCACACCGCATATAGGCAGTTTTTTACATTTAACCTATTCCGGTGGGGGTAGCGGGACTGGCGCCGGCGGGTTTAGCTTCGATGATTCCAGCATCGTTTGGGCCCACCCCTGGAAGTTCGGCACCAATAACCTTTTGGTCACAGGCGTAGATGTCAACAATACGCCCACTGCTATGGATCTGTGGAACACCACTCCGGATTGGCAAGCCCCATTTTTTGCCTCGGACTACTCATCTTGGGGACATGTGCCTCAACCGCTCATCGTAAACTCAGCCGGTGCGGCATACCCACTAGCGGGCCTTGGCGCATACGTCGCGGATATTTTCGGGCCAAACAAAGCCAATTGGCTGTATGCAGATGCGGACGTATACACGAATGCGCAGGGAATCCAAGCCAACCCCGTTGGCGGCTTTCAGAATTTCAACGGCGGACCCACTGGTAGACTTTCAGGGGCGGCACCCTATGTCCGTCTGGCCTATCAACATGACTGGGGTGACTGGAACTGGGAAGTCGGCGCGTATGGTATGTGGTCCAGCGTGTATGACAGTTCACTCACCAAGAATGGTCCTATTGATCAGTTCGATGATTACGATTTGGACACTCAACTCCAATGGCTCGATACCAACACCAATAACAACGTGACGGTTCGCGCGGCATGGGTGAATGAGCAGCAGCGTTTTGGTGCAGGCAGTATATCTTCGAGTTTGCCTTCAGGGAATTTGAATTTCTTTAACCTGAATGCGACCTACTGGTATCACGATCATTACGGTATCCAAGGTGGCTATCGCAACGTGTGGGGGACTGCTAACCCTGCGCTTTACAACAATCCTAATGGCTACACCTACTCAGCTAATGGCTCTCCAGACACAAGTAATGAGTGGATAGAGGCTTCCTATCTGCCGTGGTGGAATACCCGCTTCTCCCTGCGATATGTCATATACAACAAGTTCAGGGGCGTGGGCGCACCATCCTCATCCACATCTGGATATGGGGCATCTAGTTATAACACCCTTGAGCTGTTGGCTTGGATAGCGTACTAGGAGACGAAGACATGATGACACATGTAAACAACCCCGGGCTCCCGGATAAGGGGCAGAGCGGTGTAACCAAACAAAAAAGAACGATGGGCAAACCAGCAGCGCTGTTTATACTGGGCTCGCTTCTGGCGATGGCTGGACAGGCGAACGCCGCGGGAGGACCGGCTCCATACCGTGTTTCCAGCGACTGTATGGTATGCCATGGTATGACAGGTCATAACACGCTCTATCCGATCATCCCTCGTTTGGCCGGACAACATAAGGGCTATTTAGAGTTACAGTTGAAGCAATTTAAGGACCGGTCTCGAGCGGATCAGAATGGTGAGATTTATATGTGGCCGGTGGCCCAATCTCTGACTGCTGCCGAGATGAAAGATCTGGCCAGTTATTTCGCGGCCCAGAAACCACCGATGCAAAGCAGTGGAATCAAACATGCGGGCATTAAAGAGGGAAAGATCATCTTTAACCAGGGTGTTGCCGCTGCGCAGATCCCAGCCTGTATGGAGTGCCATGGATCGGATGGTCAAGGGGCGGGGGCATTCCCTCGTTTGGCGGGTCAGCGGTATGGATATATTGTCCAGCAATTGACGTATTTCCATAATGGCACGCGGGTAAATAGCCTGATGAACCAGATTGCGAAAAATATAACCGTAGCACAGATGAAGGATGTAGCGGCTTATCTCTCGTCTTTGTAACGATTACTAAAGGAACTCATATCTCAACTGACGTGGAACCTTGAGTTGCTCTACGTCGGTTGGGGCTGTGCGTAGGTTATGCACGTTTGCGCGGAGGAATAGAAGTATGGCGGCAGGAAGAGGTACGGCTACGGTGCTCATATCTGTTGCGGTATGTGCAGCAGTTATTGTGGGCGCTCTGCAATGGGAAAAAGGGGTTGCATTGCCTCGTTCATCTGGACAGGTCATCAATGGCATACATCATTATACGATTGATGAGTTCAATTATTATTACAAGCCCGATCGTCTCACCTGGCACGTCGGTGAAAAGGTAGAGTTAACGATTGATAATAGATCACAATCAGCGCCGCCGATCGCGCATCAGTTTTCCATCGGACGGACTTTGGTTTCCCGCAACAATGGTTTCCCCAAATCACAAGCCTTGGCAGTCGGTTGGAAAGACAACTTCTTTGATGGAGTCCCCATTACCAGCGGTGGCCAGACGGGACCTATACCCGCATTTTCCGTCAGTTTGAACGGCGGCGACAAATACACCTTCAGTTTCGTGGTTCCTAATAAACCCGGCAAATGGGAGTACGGTTGTTTTCTCCAGACCGGGCAGCACTTCATGAACGGAATGCATGGGGTGATCGATATATTACCAGCTCAAGGCAGTTAAAGAGAGGGCATTATGAACGCTGCAAAAGAAAATTTATGGAAAGCTTTCCGTGGCCTTGTGCTGGTATGGATTGTGGGCTTGGCGATCGGTGAAACACTGATCGCCTGGGGCGTCAACAACTGGCCGCTCGTGGGGAGTGTACAAGCCCGTATCACGGCGGACGCGACCACGTATTTGATGTGGCAGGCCGTGGCGCTTTACGTCCTGGTGGGCGGGGCGATAGTTTATAGCGCGATACGTTTCCGCGCCTCGTCGGCATCGGATGCGGTGATTCCGGAAAACCAAAAACGTACCTGGGCCCCTTTCGTGGTGACTTGGTTGGTCCTGGCGATTGGCATCAATCTGGCCAACACTATTTATCCTGGCATGGTGGGCTTAGAGCAGCTTTGGGCCATCCAGATGGACACCAAAAATCCTCTGGTGATCGACGTGACTGCACAGCAATGGAAGTGGACGTTTTCCTATCCAAAGCAAGGTGTCACGGATGTTTCCCAACTGGTGGTTCCTGAGGGGCGCACCATAGACTTCGTGCTGCGGACCAAGGATGTCATGCACGACTTCTGGGTTCCCGCTTGGGGGGTCAAGAAGGATGTCATTCCCAATGAGGTAAGGCATCTGTTTGTCACACCCACTGCCTTGGGGTCTACCGCCACGAACCCGATGATCCGGGTGCAATGTTCCATGATCTGTGGCAATGGCCATCCGTTGATGCGTGCCCCGGTGAAGGTGGTCACCGCGGCAAAGTTCAAGACATGGGTGGCAAGTAATAGTTTTTAAGGCGCCGATGAAGTTTTGACTGCATCTGGAATAAAGATTAGGTAAGGAGAAATACCGTATGGCAACCAATGAAATGCAGGCGCAAGCGCTGAACGAGACGGAGGGTGGCAAGACATCGTTCGCGATCAGCATGCTGTTTCCACTCTTTCGCGCGACGCTGTGGGGTTTGACCGGATATTTTGCCGCGGCATGGATCACTGCGGCGTTGCTTGGGAGCGTCATCGTGAATCCGCTGCCTGCCACGGTGGGGTACATTGTGGGACTGGTGGGCTGGCTGATGGGTAGTGGTCTTTGGGAAGGGTGGATTCGCCGCGCATTTGGCGGGGCCGAAGCGCCTTCATACACTGGCGTGGAACGTTACTTTCGTTTCGGGCCCGATTCAAAATCCACGGCGGTGCGGTATGTGGTGTTCAATGTGGTCGCGTTTTTCTTCGCAGGCTTGGCAGCCATGGCTATTCGGGTGGAACTGCTGACACCGGATTCCACCAGTTGGTGGATGTCGGAGATCCATTACAACATGACTTTCGGCATCCACGGCCTGATGATGTTGCTGGCGGTTGCCGCGTCTGTCATCGTGGGTGGCGTTGGCTATTATCTGGTGCCCTTGATGCTCGGCGTCAGGAATGTGGTATTCCCAAAACTCTTAGGGCTTAGCTGGTGGCTCTTACCACCGGCGGCTTTTGCCGTGTTTATGAGTCCAACGATCGGAGGATTTCAAACCGGTTGGTGGGGTTATCCGCCATTGGCGCAGAATAGCGGCAGCGGTATTGTGTTCTACGTCTTGGGTGCCGCAACCCTTCTTACCGCGTCGGTGTTGGGCGCGATCAATATCGCGGGAACCATGGTCTACATGCGGGCCAAGGGGATGAGCCTGGGGCGCGTTCCCATCTTTGTATGGGGATTATTTGCCGCCGCGACCATTCTTATCGTCGAAGCCCCGGCCACCTTCACGGGTGCGCTCATGGATTTGTCCGATATGATCCTTGGAAGTCATTTCTATACCGGACCGCTGGGTCATCCCCTGGCCTATATGGATCAGTTCTGGTTCCTGTTTCACCCGGAGGTATATGTTTTTGCGCTTCCTGCTTTTGCCATATGGCTGGAGATTCTTCCGGCTGCGGCGAAGCGTCCGCTGTTTGCCAGAAACTGGGCAATCGCGGGTTTGGTCGGTGTTTCCATGCTGGGGGCGATGCTGGGAGTTCATCACTATTTTACCGCGGTGAGTCCGGCACGCATGCCCATATTCATGACCTTTACAGAAACGGTATCCATTCCCACTGGATTTATTTATTTGTCAGCCATCGGGACCCTCTGGGGAGGGCGGTTAAAAATCAATGCGGCGGTACTGTTGGTGCTTATGGCCATGATGAACTTCCTGATTGGTGGCTTGACCGGCATATTCAATGCCGATGTACCAGCGGATCTTCAGCTCCATAATACCTATTGGGTGGTTGCGCATTTCCACTACACCATCCTGGGCGCCGTTATTTTTACCTGGATAGCCGCGCTGTATTGGTGGTTCCCCAAGGTCACTGGTCGCAAGATCAACGAGTTCTGGGGAAAATTTCATGCCTGGTGGTTTTTTGTGTTCTTCAATTGCACGTTCTTCCCCATGTTTATCGCCGGAATTGACGGAATGAATCGGCGCGTTGCCATCTACCTGCCGTATCTGCATGAGATCAATCTATTCATATCCATCTCTGCGTTTTTACTCGGCGCGGGCTTCCTCATTCCGCTGGCAAACCTTGTCTATAGTTGGCGTCGTGGAGAAAAGGCTGAGCCAAACCCGTGGGGCAGCAGGGGTTTGGAATGGCAAATGAAATCGCCCACGCCGTATATACCCTTCCCGGAAGGAACGGAGCCGGAGGTCGTCGGCCCGAATGACAACTATGCTGCTGGATCAAAAGAACCCTTTGTCTGGATCTCTGCACCCAGCAAATAAGTTAGGAGGAATTAAATTATGGCAGAAAATGGTTATGCTAGCTTAATGGATCCCGCTTCTGAGCGCGCGAAGCGGGGGGCGTTCTTCTTCCTGGTACTGTTTGCGTCAATTGTCTTTGCCATGTGGGACCTCGCGCGTTTCTTGTGGGGGGGGACCGGGGTCCCGAGCACGCTAAACTTTGGTCTGGGTGTTGGACTCACCGTTCTGATGTTGATCAGCTTGGTGCCGGTCTTTGGCGCGCAGAGAAAGCTTAATCAAGGCGATGATAAGGGCATTCTCAGCAGCATGGGAGCCCTGCTTGTTGTTGCGGTGATAATGATCTGCGGGATCGTCTACAGTTGGACCTCGTTATCTATCAGCAGTGGCTATGGAGGCATTTATGACATCACCACTGGATGGTTTTTGTTGCACTTCGTGGCTGCCATCCTGGCGTTTCTCGCGACCATTATGAAAGGAAGCCGCACGCCGGAGCGCGCGAAAAGAGAACGATGGGTGTCCTACAATGTGCTTATGTACTGGGGCGGGATGGTTGTTCTGTGGGTGGTTTTCTTTGTCATCTTCTATCTGGCATGATTTTGTAGTGGATGGTCATCACGATACAGTGAGGTAGAACTAATGGATATGTCGCATTTGTCGTTTATTATCCCGGCTGGGGCCGATACCCCGGCATTTTTCTGGTTGACAGGGTATATCGGATTCCCCGTGGTTTTTTTGAGCACATACTTCTGGTGGGTATTAAAAGAGGCCGCAAAGGAAGACCGGATACGTATCCTGAAGAAGACTGAAAATAATCCATCTAACGGTGGATGAATTCAGTAAGTGTGAGGGGGGATGATAGCCCCCCTGATTATCTGTATGAATGGGCACAACGTGAATTTGGGTTTTATGGCGTTGAGCATGTCCGCGTGTGATGAGGGAGGATTCATCATGTCCGAAGAAGAATATTCCGTGGTCTGTGGTGATGGTGACGATGGGGTGTGGGACGGAAAAACAGTCTTGATCATCGCGTTATTGTGGGCTATTATAGCATTGGGCGGTTATTACGCTGTGCTTAGGCTGTTGTTTTGAGGTGTTCGTTTAGTTGGGGTGGTTGGGGTGACGGAGCTGGTGCGGTAGCGTGTGGCCTGGCTGGAGAGTTGACGCTTTGCTCTACCACGGTATTTGGTTCAAATCATGTTAAACGTAAGGAGAAACCATAAGTTATGAATACGCAGAAAAAAACGCAAAAGAACTGGTCTGTATCTGTTGGTGCCGCTGCTATTCTGGCTGCCACACTGGGTATGAGCACCGCGATGGCCGCTACTTTGGACACTTCGTGGAAAGAAGCGACGCTTCCCCAGGTAAAAGCCATGTTGGCCAAAGACTCCGGAAAAGCCAGTGGTGATACAGTCACCTACAGCGGCAAGACGGTGCATGTAGTCGCGGCGGCCGTTCTTCCAGGGTTCCCGTTCCCGAGTTTTGAAGTGCATGACAAAAAGAATCCGACTTTGGAAATCCCTGCAGGAGCGGCGGTGGATGTAACCTTCATTAACACCAACAAGGGATTTGGTCACAGCTTTGATATTACTAAAAAAGGACCGCCCTATGCGGTTATGCCGGTGATTGATCCTATTGTCGCGGGCACTGGATTCAGTCCGGTCCCCAAGGATGGAAAGTTCGGGTATACCGACTTTACCTGGCACCCGAAAGCGGGCACTTATTACTACGTATGTCAGATACCTGGCCATGCGGCGACGGGGATGTTTGGTAAGATCGTCGTTAAGTAAGCGGTCTGGGCACTGCGGTATCACAAGATCATTCTTGTAATTGCGGCGCCTGCACATGCAAGACGTAAGGCTAGGGCATGTAATGTGCCCTGGCCTTTATTGATCAGTCTTCGCAGTAAAAAGGCCGCCTTGCAGATCCAGGGTCAGGGCGCGGTTTTTTCAGTTTGCTGTCTTTTGCTGCGCTAAGTTATTTTGGTGGTTCCCGTCTATCATTTGTTGGGGTCGTCAGAGTGATAGCTTGGCATGGTTTGCGAATGGTTAGTGTGCATGCCCGCCATATATAAAATATTTGGGGGTGGGCTGTTACAGATACCATCTATTCCTCGGATGATATTAGGTATATTGGCTGGCACTTTGTTGAAACCATACGATTGAAATGCAGATATAATGATGATTATGCGGCTGCTTAAAAGGGTGGTGTATTTTGCGGGGTAATATTAAACAACAACTAAGGGGAAACCCTACCATAATAGGCGAGGAGACCCATCTTCCGCATGCCGTAGAAGGAGACTTGACGACAACGGTGCGGATCATTGGTTGGTTGATCACCGGGATGCTTTTGACGGCGCTGGTGGCGGGATTGTGGCGCGGTTTCACCACGCATCAGGGTTTAGTGCCGGATATTGTTAACGGTCTCGAAATCGGTGAAGTCGGTTTTGCTATCGTCCTGATTCTTCTGGGTAGTATCGTTGAGGGGTTCGGCTATGGTTTATCCCTTGGTACCCGCTGGCCCTATACCCGCAATATTGTTGTGCTGATGGTGCGTGGTGATCCCGAAGCAGCCCATCGTTTGGTGGCGACTTTAGTCGGACTAGTGGCCCTGGTGCTGGTGATCTTGTCCCCTAATGTCAACACCATCAGTGGCTTATCACTAATCGTGGTGACTGCGCTGTTTGGTATGGGAACCCTATATGTACTCGCTGGCAGGGCCCCTGCTTTTGTGCATGGCACTCACGGTCTACTGGCATACGGTGTTTTTCTCGTTTATTTAACGAGCCTTGTTTATCCAGGCCTCAGTTTTTGGACTTATCTTGGTGCCATAGGTGCGTTACACGCCTTGCTGCTTGCTGTTTTTCTCGGGGGCATGACCACGGGTCAGCGCGGTTTCGGCACCGCCATTGATCCTTTTGTTAGGCCGCGGAAGGCGTCCCAGTGGACTATCGTCGCCCACGTCAGTGCGGCTCTGTTACTGGTTGCCACTCTTGGTTGGATGATGCCCGCCTATCCTGTTGCATTCTTTCTTGCGGTGACACAGGTCGCGGTTGGTTTTCTGCTCTTCCATGCGGTCAATCTCAAACCTAAGGACCCTGGCATTTTGGTAGCGTTTCACCAGTTTATGGTTTTGCTCATGTGTCTCGCCATTGTTTTGCAATGGCGTTGAATGAGGTTGCTGCTATGTTGAAAGAAGGGATAAGCCCTGGTGGTGTTGGCGATTCTTCCGGGCGGCGGATGCGGTGGTCGCTGTTGCGTGATCTGTGGGTGCTGGCCAAGGCTCGGGTGGTTTCATTGCTGGTGTTTACGGCTGCGGTGGGGGAGATTCTTGCTCCCGACGCGCTGGTGCACTGGGAGTCTGCGGTGGCGGGGTTGTTGGGCATTGCGCTGGCGGGTGGGGCGGGTGGGGTTTTGAATCAGATAGTCGAGCCGGCTCTGGACCAGCACATGCGCCGCACCCTTCACCGGCCGCTGGCCGAGGGCCGCATCAGTCGTGGTGGCGCCATTGTGTATGCTGGTGTTCTGATGCTGGCGGCCATGGTGATTCTGGCCTGGGGCACGAATCCCCTGACCTTGGGGCTGACGCTGGTTGGCACGGTGGGCTACGGGGTGGTGTACACGCTGTATCTCAAGCCGAGCACGCCCTGGAACATTGTCTGGGGGGGTCTTGCGGGGGCCTTGCCGCCGTTGATTGGCTGGACCGCCATCACCGGGAGTCTGGCTGCGCTTCCGTTGGTGCTGGTTCTGCTGATTTTTGTCTGGACGCCGGCGCACTTTTGGCCGTTGGCCATTTGTTGCCGGGAAGACTACGCCCAGGCCTGTATTCCCATGTTGCCGGTTACTCACGGTGTGGATCGCACCCGCCAGGAAGTGCTGCACTACGCCGTACTCACCTGGCTGGTCAGTTTGGCGCCGGTTTTGCTGACCGGCGACTGGGTGTATGGTGGGATTGCCGGTATTTCCGGGGCCTGGTTTGTTGGCATGGCCTTGCGTCTCAAAGGGTTGCCGGAAGGCAAGGAGATGGACCAGTACGCCCGGCGGATGTTTGCCTACTCCATTTCCTATCTGTTTCTGTTGTTTACCGCCCTGATTCTGGGCAAGTTGGTGATGAGTTATGGCCTCTTCTGAGAGCGCGGAGGCCACCAAGGCCTCCGATCGTGGCACCGGCTCATCCATGAGTCCGCCCGAGCGGCGGGCGGTCAGTGGTCTCAGTTTTATCTACGTGGCGCGGATGCTCGGTCTTTTCATGCTGATGCCGGTGCTGGCGTTGGAGAATGACCAGCTTCGCTACAGCACGCCCCTGCTGCTGGGTCTTGCCGTCGGCATTTACGGACTGGCCCAGGCGCTGCTGCAATTTCCCTTCGGCGTCGCTTCGGACCGTTTCGGGCGCAAGCCGGTGCTGGTTTTTGGTCTGCTGATTTTTGTGCTGGGCTCCCTGTTGGGAGCCGTCAGCCACAACATCTGGGGTATTATTCTCGCGCGTCTGCTGCAGGGTGGCGGTGCGGTATCCTCGGTACTGCTCGCCACCGCCGGCGATCTCACCGGGGAACGGCATCGCACCAAGGCCATGGCCGCCATCGGCGGCAGCATTGCCATAGCCTACGTCCTGGGGGTTGCCTTGGGTCCGGTTTTCTATGGTTTTTCGGGTTTGACCGGCGTTTTTCTGGCGGCGGCGGGTCTGGGCATCCTGGCGCTGCTGCCGTTGTGGAAGCTCATTCCCCCGATCCCCCGCAACGCGCAGACCCGGATGGGCAGCTGGCGCGACGCCCTGCGGATTTTCGGGTACCCGCCGGTGCTTACCGCCAGTGTCGGCATTTTCATTTTGCAGATGGTGTTGGGGGCGAGCTTTGTGGTGCTTTCGCCGGAGCTGGTCAAGGCCATGCATCTTCCGGATGCTGCTGTTTGGGAGGTTTATCTGCCGGTGATGCTGCTTTCGGTGGCTGCCATGGTTTACCCGGTGATTTATGCCGAGAAGCACAAGCAGCACGGCCGGATGCTGGCCTTGAGTGGTCTGGCGATTGCCGCGGGAGCGCTGATCATGGGGATGCTCTCCGGGCGGTTTTGGCCGGTGGCTGCCGGTGCGGTGATTTTCTTTACCGGCTACAATATGGCTTCCGCCATTTTGCCGTCGATGATGAGTCGCAGCACCACGCCGGAGCAGCGCGGTGCGGCCAGCGGGGTGTACTCGCTGATGCAGTTCGTTGGGATTTTTGTGGGTGGTGTGGTAGGGGGTTGGGGGTTGGGGATAGCGGGAGAACGAGGCGTGTTTTATCTCCTCGCCGCCGTCGGTCTCCTGCTCGCCCTGCAAAGCTGGAGCGGAAAACGCATGGCCCTCCTGCTGGAACCAGAGAAATTGAAAAAATATAAACTGGGCAGATCCTATGATATTGAGTAAGGCCAGTGAATACGCGCTGAGGATTCTGGTCTACCTGGCCGCGCAACCATCCGGAGAGCCTGTGCTTAGCCGAGTTATCTCTGATTGTATCGGGGGAGGATCTGCTCCGTGTGTCAACAAGGTATTACGGTGGTTGGCCAAGCGCGGAGTTCTGGATTCCGTGAAGGGAAAAGGGGGTGGGTTTGTATTGCGCCCGGGTGCTGAGTCTTTAAATATTGTGGACATAATTGAGATCGTCGAAGGTCGTCCTGTGGAACTGCGTTGTGTGCTCGGTTTTAATATCTGCGCAAAGGAAACCGTTTGTCCTGTGCACTCCCAATGGGAAAGCATTTACAGTAATGAAATAGTCTTTTTGCGGGGGCAAACCATTGGTACGATGTCTAATGCCATGCTTTGTCACGGTAAGACAATGGTGCCTGTGCAATGTTAACAGGTCAGAAACAGGAGTAAGTTGTTATGACAAGAGTGTTGCGATGGGTAACGACTGCTTTAGCATGGTTTGCGCTAGGGATGGCGCAGAGCGCATCAGCAGCTTCTATGAATTCGTTTTATGATTGCGTGCTACCTCCGACATTGGCCGTTTATCATGATGCTGTTGTTGCATCTGGTCATGTTACCAGTGACGCAGGATTTTACAAAAATAAAACTCCTGGAGCATCATTCAATGAATCCAGTTGGCTGTACGCGCTATATGCCAAAAAGAATCTGTCTCGATGCGTGACCCCATCAGATTTTGAGGGGGCGAAAAAGTCGTTATATATCATTGATGCTGCAAAAGAAGTAATAGATGGATATATATCATTTACATGGTCCCCAACACGCATTGAATTAACGAAGGAATGGCCAAAAATAAGATCTGGATATGACAAAATACGACAGGCAATAGGAAACAGATATCATACGGTTAGCGTTCCTAAGGGAGTCATAAACACAAATGGCAAGTACGAAGCGATGATTCACATGCAGATGGCCCAGCTGCATTGAAGATGGATTCGCTCATATTTCTGACGTAAGGGTGCCACGCGCCTGTTCGTATGCGATAAAGTGTGCTTGTCTGGCAGTGAGACTCCCCGATATATCAGCATGTTATAGTCGAGAGCATTTTTATGGCCGGATGGTGTGCATTGCCACGCAGGTTCCGTAACTCAGGATGGAATATAGTTCAGCATGAATGCGCCTATCTGCCCGCATGGATCGGGGGCATCTCTGGTGTGGGAGGTCGTCATGGGAGTAAAGATACTTTCCGTCAACGATAGCATTGGGTTGGTGCATTTCCGCGGGCTCATAAGCGATAAGGAATGCTCCGAACTAATTGCTATTGGCGGATCTAATGCGGAACCTTCAGAAGTGGTTGACAGTGTTTCTGGTGTTTTCCACCAAACACCGGGGCGCCGCAGCATGGTGGCATCACCAGCGGCAGATTCATATCCAATAATTGAAGAAGTAAGACACCGTATTGCTTGTTTTGTTGGGATTGCAGAAGAACATCAAGAGCCGTTACAGATCTTACATTATACCCCTGGTGGGGCGTACGATATACATTATGATTCCTTTTTGGAAGGGGCACCACAACTGAAGAATGGCGGTAATAGGGTATTAACGGTCCTGTTATATTTGAATGATGTGGAAGAAGGCGGATGGACTCAATTCCCGCATATTATGACTAATATAGTGCCCAGCGTAGGAACGGGTATTTTATTCCGGAATACCGATGCGCAGAATCTTCAGTTGAAGGAGTCCTTGCATGCTGGATTGCCGGTTTTTGAAGGGGAAAAATGGATAGTCAGTGTCTGGATAAGAGAAAGAGCATATTTAGTGCCGCTGGTTGACAGGACAAATGAGATTTCAAGAAGAACATTATGATATGACCCTAGGGATTCCGTCCCTGTCCTCGGGCCCGGAGCATGCCTTCGGTGGCACAGGCGCCCAATGCACGCTGGTCGACGGATATAACCCGGATCTGGGGTGTCCCGCAGGAGCGATGGATAGCGCTGACGGCCACCATGGACTGTCATTCCCGGGAATCCTGGAATGGAGACGGTCCCGGCACGACCGCGTGCCAAAAAGTGGCAGAAGCGACACTGGAGGATGCCCTGATTGGCCGTTTCTGGACGCTGGCTCGGCGGCGGGCAAGGCCGCTCACTCTTCGGAGCGATAATGGGTTGGTTTTCACCTCACGGCGCCTTGTCGTGAGCGTACAGCGCCCCGATTTGCAGCAGAAGTTTTCGAACCGCACACGCCCTAGTAGAATGGCATGACCGAACGGTGATTCCGGACCATGAAAAAGCAGTGTATCTGGCAAACCTGCTTTCCATCACTGGAAGATGCAAGGCCGATCATAGGCCGGTGGATCGTAAGCGTTCAGCGAATCCACCCTTGCGGGTTGGCGCCAATCAGGGTAATGCGGGATTTTTCCAGTTCCACGGCAGGAGTTCGTGGAGACGCTTATTGGGCCAGGTGGGGAGTTTTTCGAGCACGTCACAGAGATATGCGAAGGGCTCGATGCCGTTGAGCTTGCACGTTTCGATGATGCTGTAGAAGGAGGCCGCCCGTTCGCCACCGGTATCATTTCCAACGAATAAAAAATTCTTGCGTCCAATGGCCACACCCCGCAGCGCCCACTCCACCGGATTGTTGTCGATACTGAGCTGGCCTTCTTCGAGGTAGAGGGTGAGGGCCTTCCAGCGCTTCAGGGCATAACCGATGGCTTTGGCGATGCCACTTTTAGGCGCCACTTGCATCTGGGTTTCGCTGAGCCAGGCCCGGAAGGACTCCAGCAGCGGGCCGGCCCGCTGCTGGCGGGCTTCGGCTTTCTGATCCGGCGGGGAGGCTTTGATGTCGGCCTCGATGCCATAGAGCTTGGCGATCCAGGCCAATGCCTTCTGCGCCACCGGACTCGGACCCCGCTGTTCCACGTCATAGAAGTGTCGGCGCACATGCGCCCAGCATCCGGCTTCGATGATCTGTTCCTTGCGGTAGAGGGCATCATAGCCCCCATAGTCATCGGTCTGGAGGATGCCTTTCCAGTCACCCAGGAAGTGTTGCGCGTGGATCCCCTTACGGTCCGGGGCATAATCAAAGACCACGATGGGATGCGGGGCATCCGCCTGGCTGCGATACACCCAGAGATAGGCCTTATCCGTCTTGCCGCTGCCGGGGTTGAGGACGGGCAAGGGCGTCTCGTCGGCGTGCAGGATGGTGCCCTCCAGCAAAACCATTTTGCAGGCTTCGGCGAGCAGGCTGATCCAGTATTCCCCCTGGCCCAGCCAGCTGCAGAGGGTGGCGCGAGAGATCGGTACGCCCGCCCGCAAGTACTGGGTTTCCTGCCGGTACAAAGGCAGGTGATCGACATGTTTCGCCGTCATTACGTGGGCCACCAGGCGCGCCGTGGGCAAGCCCTTGTCGATCACCTGTGCCGGTAATGCCGGACTTTCGATGGTACCGCAGGGGCGGCAGGCCAGTTTGGGGCGGATATGGCGAATCACCTGGAAGCGTCCGGGGATATAATCCAGTTTTTCGCTGATTTCTTCCCCGACGGTTTCCAGGAGGCCACCGCACTGCCCGCAGGTGCAGGTCAGAGGATCGTGATGCACTTCCACCCGGGGCAAGGTGTCGGGCAGCTGCATGCGGCCGGGGTGGCGGCGGGGAGGACGTGCAGGTGCTACTGGTGCTTCGGTTCCTGGACGGGAAGCCGTCACCGCCGCACTGTCTTCCAGAACGGTTTCGAGGAGGCTTTCCATCGCAGCGATTTCGGTATCCAGCGCTTCTTCCCAGAGGCTGATCTGGTCGGGAGAGAGTTTTTCCGAACGGCGACCGAATCGCCAGCGCTGCAGTTTGGCGATGGTGCTTTCCAGGCGGGCGATGGTTTCATCGCGCAGGGCGATAGCCTGTTCCTGTTGGGCGATATACCGGGCGCGTTCTGCCCATTCCGCTTC
>JAKAFG010000131.1 GCA_021818125.1 Pseudomonadota bacterium
ATCATTGGCCGCGCCACCCGCGATGCCGAGGGCAAGGAACGGGCGCGCTTCACCAATCTGATTGCCGAACCCGCAGCCGAACAAGCCGCTGTGTCCGAGGCGGTGAACGATCTGCTCAAGGCCATTTCCGCCAGTCTGCTGATGGAACAGGTTCTTGCACCACGCTACGAGTTCACCCCGAAGGACATGGGGCCGAAGGAGGGCTTTGACTATGGACCCGACGGCTACCAGCCAGGCCGCACCAACGTGGGGGTGAATGAAGGCAACGGTCAGTACCACGTGGAGATCAATGGGCTGGCCACGCCGCAAAGCCCCGAGGCTACACGTATCTGCAAGGAGGACTTGAACGAAGTCGTCACCAGTTTCCTGCAGGACAAGATGGTGCTGGAGCGCGGCCTGTTCGACCAGGAAAACACCTTGCCTGAAGAACTCACCCAGTTGCACATGGGCAAAATCGTGCGCGAGCGTTACCCGGAATTGAACGAGGCCGATCAGGAGGCCATTCGTCAGCATGCCATCGCTGCCATGAACATCACCCAACAGGCCAAGTTGGCGTTAGCCCAGGCCGATGCCAATGGCGGCGGCACGGAGCAAGGCAGTACGGCCCTGCTGGATGGGGTGCGCAAGTTCGTTAATGTGCGCGACCTGGACATTGACCTGATCGACCGCATCAACCCCTTCGATGCCGCCTACGCGGTGCTGGCGAAAGCGATGGATGAGAAATCACTGCGCCAGGTTCAGGCCAGCATTGCCGCCAAAAAGGTGAGCATTCCCGAGGACGAAGCCCGCGAGCTGGCAAAACGCGCCCTGCTGTTCAAGAATGAACGTGGCCGACTGCCGGATATCCACTCCGCCGACGCATGGGAGAAGCGCATGGCCGAGGGCGTGGCCGCGCTGGCGCGTTACCGTGCGCAGGCCAAGGCGGCTCAAGCGCAGGGGGAATCCAGCAATGGCTGAGATGAACGATGACGAGCTGCTGGATGCGCTGGGGGTAGAAGTCGCCCCGCTCAAGGTCTCCAGCCGAACCCCGCGCGAGGAACGCATCATCGCGGGCTTTGAGGACATCCTGCGCTTCCATCAAGCGCATGGCCGCGCCCCGCTGCATGGCGAGGACCGTGACATCTTTGAACGCCTGTATGCCGTGCGTTTGGACCAGATACGCAAGTTGCCAGAAGCGCAAACGCTCCTGGCGGGGTTGGATGCGCCGGGACTATTGTCTGGCGCGGCAGCGGTTTCGGTCGATGTGGATGCGATGGACGAAGACACCTTGCTTGCGGAGCTGGGCATCGGTGACGGCCTCACTGATCAGAATGACGTCACCGTGCTGCGCCATGTGCGTTCTCACGTTGAAAAGCGTGCAGCGGAGGAAGTTGCCGAGCGCACGTCATGCCCGGATTTTGATAAGTTCCAACCGCTGTTCGAGCAGGCGGAGCGAGATCTGAAATCAGGCCATCGAATGGCGCAGCGCTTTGGACGAAATGCCAGCATTACCAGCGGGGACTACTTCATCGTCGGCGGGCAGCTTGCCTACGTGGCAGAAATTGGCGAAACCATTAAGGCGCCAAACGGCGAAAGCGATGCACGTCTGCGCGTCATCTACGCCAATGGCACAGAAAGCAACTTACTGCGCCGCTCGCTACAGCGGGCACTCTACAAGGATGACACCGGCCGTCGCCTGAGCGAACCAGGCATAGGGCCGCTGTTTGGTGACACGCCAGCACAAGACGATATCGAAACCGGAACCATCTACGTGCTGCGCAGCCGGTCCAGCCACCCATTCGTCGTTGAGCACCGCGAACTGATTCACAAAATCGGCGTGACCGGCGGCAAGGTGGAGACCCGCATTGCAGGCGCAGAAAAGGATGCGACCTATTTGTTGGCCGGTGTAGAGGTGGTCGCCACCTACAAGCTCCACAACCTGAACCGCACAAGGCTGGAAAACATCTTCCATCGCTTATTCGGCGCAGCACAGATTGATTTGACCATCGAAGATCGCTTCGGACATCCGGTCAAACCAAGGGAGTGGTTTTTGGTGCCGCTGCATGTGATTGACGAAGCGGTTCAGCGCATTCGGGATGGATCCATTACCGATGTGGTCTACGACCTGAAGAGTGCACGGCTGATAGGCCAGACTCAACAGTGACTCGGCGATCCGTAGGCTGGTCGGCAACAATAGACTGGAAGTGGACGCGCATAATCAGGGCATACCCTAGCGATGTTCGTGGCGGCCTACCGGGCAACGGTTGGCACATATACGCTTTAAGCGTATAATTTCACTATGGTCATCGTCGAATCCCCGATATTCACCAAAGTCATCTCGGCCATCCTCGACGATGAGGGATACCGAGGTATGCAGAACGCGCTTGTTGAGAATCCCGCATTGGGAGCAGTGATCCCCCATAGCGGCGGTTTACGAAAGATGCGATGGGGAGTAGAAGGCCGGGGGAAGCGCGGGGGGATTCGCGTAATCTACTACTGGTGGACGGGCAAGGGTCAGATCTATCTTCTCTATGCCTACCAGAAGAACACCCAGACGGATCTGACGCAGGAGCAGATCCGTCAGCTAGGAAAGCTCGTTGAGCAGGAGTTACGCCATGAATGATCAAGGATTTGACGAACTGCTGGATAGTGTGCGCTGGATGGGCCGTCATATGCGTGGCGAGGAGGATAGCGGACGGACAACCCGGATTCCGGACCCGGATGTGAAGGCTATCCGTGAAACCACAGGGCTTTCTCAGTCGCAGTTCGCCCTAATGATCGGGGTTAAGCTCAAGACCTTGCAGAATTGGGAGCAGAAGCGGGTACGTCCAGCAGGGCCAGCCAGGGCGCTTTTACAGATTGTGGCAGCGGATCCTCATGCGGCGATTCGCGCCCTACACGGCCACGCGGCATGAAATTAGCTACCTTACCGAAATGTCCTATCTTAACCCTCAAGATTGCCGGTCGGTATCCAGCAGGATCAGGATGTTACGGACGGCCGGGAACGGCGCCGTCAGACTGCAAGCGGACGTATGGATAGGCTGGAGCTCCTTCATGCTTGACGGGGGGGCTTAGAGGGAGAATTTCATCGTTTTGTCTCATGTGGCTTGACATTAAAAAGGGCATGAATACAATCGGCTAGGCTTGGAGTTGGAGATGCCGCATGGGACACAATGATGCCTAAGGTCTTATACAAGAGTTGTGTTGACCAAAAAGTAGCGTGAGATTAAGGCTCCAACTTGGTGATCTACCAGCAGGGGTGGCGCATAATTTCCCGCAACTAAACGGAGTAAAATGAAAATTTGGAGTTAATATGAGCACCTCTTCAATAATCTTATCTGTTAGCAATATAATTTTAGTCTTGGCGACAATTTGGTATGCAACAAAAACAGCTGAAATGGTTGCCTTGATGAAAAAATCGTTTTACACTGAACACAAAGGAATTATAGTTTTTGATGATATATCAGTTGACATCATAAAATATGAAGCACACAACCAAACGGGGCTACAAGTTAAATATATTTTTACCAATTACGGCAAGGTGCCAACAAAACTAAACGTTGAATCTCTTACATGCAATTTTAATTCTGTAATACCTCGTGAAAAATGGAAAGAATTTAATACAGTTTTAGCACCAATGCAAAAAATAACGATATTCTCACCGGTAGTTTTTTTGATGACGCACAATATTCCGGTTTTCCTTCACCTCTGTTAGGAAATTCTGAAATATCATATACTATGATTGATGATATTGGGAACAATGAAAAGAAATCAACCAAGATAATCATACATTTTTTTAACAAAGATAATAACTTTCAAACAAGATGGTTCTTTGACAACTCATAACTAACCATAAACTATATGCATTAAAAAATGGTCGTTTTCTGAACACCTAATAACTGGACACTTCTGACCCAGATTCAGTGAGCAAAAGTGTTCATCAACCCATCCGTCTTTCTATGCCTAGGAAACGTCACCAAACCGTTAAGGATACCGCCCATCAATGTCTGGACGTCCGCTTTCGCTGCACTGTGGACATTCGAATTATGGTTGGACATTACGCGCGAGACGAGATTTTTGTGTTTTGCTGCCACTTCACAAGAAATGGCAGCCTACGTTTGGCTGACTGGTCTCTTTTGATCTCATTTTATGTGTCGCGCCAGTCTCACGTTATGTGGCGGGAATCTCACGTTATGTGTCATCCAACGGAGCAGTCCGCTTATTCCCAGCTCAGCGCCCCGCCGGTTTGATACTCGGTGACCCGCGTCTCAAAAAAGTTCTTCTCTTTCTTGAGATCCATCATTTCGCTCATCCACGGGAAGGGATTCTGTACGCCCGGATACTGTTGCGGCAAACCGAGCTGCACCAGACGGCGATTGCCGATATATTTGACGTATTCCCTGAAGACCGGTGCATTCAGGCCGAGCACGCCGCGGGGCATGGTATCGTCGGCGTAAGCACATTCCAACTCTACGCCACGGCGGATCAGGTCGATGATTTCCTGCTGGAAAGCCTCTGTCCAGAGCTGCGGATTTTCCACCTTGATCTGGTTGGCCATATCGATACCGAAATTGCAGTGCATGGATTCATCGCGCAGGATGTACTGATACTGCTCCGCCGCGCCCACCATTTTGTTCTGCCGGCCCATCGCCAGAATCTGGCTGAAACCCACATAGAAAAAGGTGCCTTCCATAATCGCCGCAAACACGATCAGCGAGCGTAATAATTTCTGATCATTTTCCAGGGTGCCGGTTTTGAAATGGGGGTCCGCCAGAATGTCGATAAAGGGCATCAGAAATTGATCCTTATCCCGTACCGATGGCACCTCATGGTACATGTTGAATATCTCGCCCTCATCGAGGCCAATGGATTCGACAATGTACTGATAGGCATGGGTATGAATAGCCTCTTCAAAGGCCTGGCGCAGCATATACTGGCGGCATTCCGGGGCGGTGATGTGACGATAGGTGCCCAGCACAATGTTGTTGGCCGCCAGGCTGTCCGCTGTCACAAAAAAGCCCAGATTGCGCTTCACGATACGCCGCTCGTCCTCGGTCAGCCCCTTGGGGTCCTTCCACAGGGCGATGTCCCTGGACATCTGAATTTCCTGGGGCATCCAGTGGTTGGCGCAGGCGGCGAGGTATTTATCCCAGGCCCATTGATATTTAAAAGGCACCAGTTGGTTGACATCGGCGTGGCCGTTAATGATGCGCTTGTCTTCGGCGCGCACCCGTTCAAAACTGGTCATGTCAGTCTCCTCGATGCCACTAACATGCTCCGGACGCATCGCTAACGGTCCATTGGGAGTGGATTCTTTACGAATATTTTCTTCAAAACTTAACATGAGGTTTTCCTCTTTTAAACCATTCCCGTATCACTGGCAGGCCTCACAAGTCGGATCGTCGATCGCGCAGGCTTTGGGTTGACCTGATACAACGGCATTGAGGGTGCCCGTCTGCACCGTCGACTTTTCCGCTGCCGTGGCGCCCAGTGAGCGCAGGTAGTAGGTGGTCTTCAGGCCGCGTTTCCAGGCCAGCCGGTAGGTCTCGTCAATTTTCTTGCCGGAAGGCTGGCCGAAATAGAGGTTGAGACTCTGGGCCTGATCCAGCCATTTCTGCCGCCGCGCCGCCGCTTCCACCAGCCATTCCGGGTCGGTTTCAAAAGCGTTGGCATACAGGGGCTTGATGCTGGCCGGAATGCGGTCTACGGGCATGACCGAGCCATCGAAGTATTTCAGATCATTGACCATGACCTCATCCCAGAGTTCCAGGCGTTTCAGGTCGTGAACCAGATAGCTGTTCACCACCGTAAACTCGCCGGACAGGTTGGATTTGACATAGAGGTTCTGGTAAATCGGTTCAATACCCTGGCTGACACCGACAATATTGGAGATGGTGGCGGTGGGCGCAATGGCCAGGCAATTGCTGTTGCGCATGCCGCCCTGTACCTTGCTACGCAGTGTTGCCCAGTCCAGATGCTGGCTGCGGTCCACGTCTACGCCGTGCTCACGGCTGG
>JAKAFG010000132.1 GCA_021818125.1 Pseudomonadota bacterium
TATTGCCTTGAAGGCGTACCCCGGCAAAATCACGGACGAAGAACTGGAGCAGGAGAAAGGTGGGAGCGGTTTGCGCTATTCTTTCGATATCAAAAATGGCAAAGTCACCCATGAGGTAGGCGTCGATGCCAAAACCGGGGCCGTTCTGGAGAACTCCACCGAAGGCGCGCATCCGGATTGATCACCGGCATTGCGAGAGCCCCGCTCCCTTTTGAGGGGACGGGGTTTTTGGGGTGAGCAAAGTCACCGGGAATATACTGGGACCATCTTATGCGCATTCTCCTTGTTGAAGATGACCGAATGATCGGCGAAGCCATCACGGTGGCTCTGCGGGATGCGGCTTATGCCGTGGACTGGGTGCGGGACGGCGAAACCGCATTGCGGGCCATCGGCAACCAGGAGCACCAGGCGGTGTTGCTGGATTTGGGTCTGCCCAAGCTGGACGGACGCGATCTGCTGAGAAAGCTCCGGGCCACGGGCAACACCCTGCCCGTTATCATCATTACTGCCCGCGATGCGCTGGCGGACCGGGTCGATGGCCTGGACCTCGGCGCCGACGACTATCTGGTCAAACCCTTTGAAATGGATGAACTGCTGGCCCGCTTGCGCGCCATCATCCGCCGTCAGGGCGGGCAGGCCACCCCGGTACTCAGCAATGGACTGCTGCAACTCAACCTGAGCACCCGTGAAGTGCAGCATGGCGATGCACAGGTCCTGCTGACTGCCCGGGAATTCGCACTGCTGCAGGCCTTGTTGCTGCGCCCCGGCACCATTCTCAGCCGTGCCCAGCTCGAAGAGCGCTTATATGGCTGGAATGAAGCCGTGGAGAGCAACACCATTGATTTTCTGATCCACGGCATTCGCAAAAAACTCGGTGCGAAGGTCATCAAAAATGTCCGTGGGGCGGGTTGGATGGTTGCGCGCCAGCCATGACACGTTCTCTGCAAGGCCGTTTGTCCGTCGGATTGAGCATGGCTATTGTGTGTATGGGTTTACTGGCCGGCCTGGCATCGTTCTGGCTCGCCTTTGATGAGGCACAGGAATACCAGGATGCATCCTTGCGGCAGATCGCGGTCCTGATCCCCCCGGAACATTGGCCGACCGTGGAAAAGCCCGTTGCGACCCCTCTGGATGTGGATCCCGATGCGCGCATTGTGGTGCAAGCTTTAACGACATCCCAGCCGTTGACCGCACCTTTGCTCAGGCTTCCGATTCACCTGAGCAGCGGCTTCCACACTGTGGACGTGGCTGGCCAGAACTGGCGCGTCTTTGTCCGTCGGGTAGCGCCGGGTAAAAAACTCGCCGTTGCCCAGTCTACCGATGTACGCAGTGACGCCGCTTTCGATAGCGCTCTGCGGACCCTGATGCCACTTTTGCTGCTGGTGCCTTTGCTGATCGTATTCGCCCGCCATCTGGTCCGGCGCAGTCTGGCACCCGTGCATGCCCTGGCCCAGGCGGCAGATGCGCAGAACGCAGAATATCCCGAGCCTTTACCGGCAAGCGAGGTGCCGGAGGAAATCGCACCCTTCCTGCGCGCCATCAACCGCCTGCTGGAACGGGTCAAGCTATTGATGGGCCAACAACGCCGTTTTGTCGCCGACGCCGCCCATGAACTGCGGACACCTCTGACAGCACTCTCACTACAAGCGCAGAATCTGGAACGGGCGGAATCCTTCGTCGAATGCAAACAACGCCTGCTGCCTCTCAAAAGCGGTCTGGAGCGATCCCGTCATCTGCTCGATCAGTTGCTGAGCCTGGCTCGCCAGCAGGCGGCAGTGGCAGCGCATCAGCCGGTGGACCTTGCCGCTATCGCCCGTTTGGTGGTGGAAGATCTCTATCCGCTGGCGGAGCAGAAAAACCTCGATTTGGGCTTGGAGCTGCAGGGCGCGGTGTGGGTAGAGGGGACGGAGGCGGCGCTGCATAGCCTGATACGCAACGCCGTCGACAACGCCCTGCGCTATAGCCCGGAAAACGGTGAGGTGACCATCCGAATCCGTGGCGATGGCGAAGAGGGTGTCGTGGAAGTCATCGACAGTGGTCCGGGCATTCCTCCAGAGGAATCGCATAGAGTATTTGATGCATTTTACCGCTTGCCGGACAGCGCGGAAGGCGGTAGCGGCCTGGGTCTGACCATCGCTCGTCATATTGCCGATCAACTCGGCGGACGAATAACACTCAGCTCGCGGAGCGACCGGCAAGGACTGGTTTTTATGTATCGACAGCGCCTTGTCACGTCTCCTTGAATCATAAAACATGGTGGTACCATACCCCTCACGGAGCGAAGGGATCATGTATTCGATTTTTGAGAGATCAGGCTGGTGGCGCCTTGCTGTATTTCATGGGCGCATTGCCTTTCTGCTGCTGCCTCTGACGGGCTGCGCCGGCTACCACGCACAGCCCTTGCGCGATCATCTGCCAGCTATGGCGAAGGTGGAGCGGGAAATGGCTGCCGCCCTGCGCCACGATAATCCCGCCAGCGCCCAACCGGTAAACCTGCACGCGCCCCTGTCCGGCGAAGATCTCGGGGAAGTTGCCGTGTTGCTCAATCCGGACCTGCGGGCGATGCGGGCACAAATCGGCGTTGCCCAGGCGCAGGTCTTCGCGGCTGGCCTGCTGCCCGACCCGCAGCTTTCCCTGAGCGCCGACCTGCCCAGTAATGTGGCTGCTGGCTACACTAACGCCTACAGCATGGGGCTGAGTTGGAGTCTCGCCAGCCTGTTCACCCGCTCTGCGAATCTGCATATTGCCCGGGCGCAAGCGCAATCGGTGCAGTATCAGGTGGCCTGGCAGGAATGGATGGTGGCCAACCAGACGCGGATGCTGGCCCGGCAACTGTATTATCTGCAGAAGCAGGAGACCGTATCGCAAACGGCGGCGACTACTACGGATCAGCTCTACCGGATCTCGGTCCAGAATCTCCGGCTGGGAGATGCCACCATCACCACCACGGCGCTACGGCAAATCGCCTGGCTGGATAGTCAGGACCGCCAGTTGGCGCTGCGCCGGCAAGTGACCAGGGTGCGGCAGGATCTTAACAAAGTCATGGGGCTGCCTCCGGAAATGCATCTCGCCTTGCGTGCGCCGGAAATGCCGCGAAATCTTCCCGCCGCAGCCCGACTGGTTCCTCTCGCTGATACCCACAGGCTGGATTTGCTGGCGCTACGCGCGGGCTACCAGGCTCAGGAAGCGCGGGTACGGCGTGCCATTCTCGGTCAGTATCCGGGTTTCAGCATCGGTATCACCAGGGCGGCCGATACCTCGAATATCCAGACCATCGGCCCCAGCATCCATCTCGATATCCCGCTCTGGAACCGCAATCGCGGCGTTATCGCCGAGTCCGAAGCCACCCGTGCGCAATTACACACCGCCTACACCGCCCGCCTCTTTCAGACCCGCGCCGATATCACCGCTCTGGTGGCCGATCTGCACCGGTTGCGTCAGGAAATTACCCCGCTGGAGCAGCAGGTGCCGCAATTGCAAAGCGCCGAGCAGCGACTGCGGGGTGCGGCGGTGGAGCATAATGTGACTTTGATCGATTATGAGGCGGTACGCAGTCAGGCCCTCGCCAAGAGCCTGCAACTGCTGGCCCTGAAGCAGGCTTATGCAGAACAGCAGGCGGCCCTGGAAATGGCGGTGGGCCTGCCCTGGCAACAATGGAGTAAACAGCGGTGACGCGACGGATACCAGAATGGCTATGGGGTGGCTTGGGACTAGGGCTCAGTATACTGGCACTGCCAGCGATGGCGGAGGTGTCGGCCCTGGTCCAGTTGACTCCCGCGCGGGTGATGCCCCTGGCAGAGCATTTGCGGGCTTACGGCACGGTGGAATTCGCGCCGGAGGGCGGTCGGACCTTGTCGCTGGAAGCGGAGAGTCTGGTCAGTCAGGTACTGGTGGCGAATGGCCAGCGGGTACATCAGGGGGAAGCGTTGCTGCGGGTAGCGCCTTCCATCAATGACCAGCTCCAGTTGCAGCAGGCGCAGATCGGCGTGCGCTTCGCCCTCACCGACCAGCAGCGCCTGGAATCCCTGCGCACCCGGCAACTGGCGACCAATGCTGAGGTGCAGACCGCGCAGCAAACCCTCGCCAAAGCGCAAGCCACCCTCCACGATCTACAGGCGCGTCTCAAGACCCTGCAAGCTGGTGTAGTGCGTGCGCCCATCAACGGCGTCGTCGAAACGGTATCTGTGCACCAGGGCGATCTGGTTCCCGCCGGTCAGCCTTTGCTGCGCCTCAGCACGGGCAACGCCCTGCGCATCGTGCTAGGTGTCGAACCGGAAGATCTGCCCCGCGTCAAAGTGGGCGACGCCGTGCAGCTCCGTCCCGTTTACGGCGATCAGTCCCCGTTATCAGGCGAGATTCAGCAGATTTATTGGCAAGTCGATCCTAAAACACGCCTCGCCCAGGTGGTCGTTCCCATGCCCGCTACCCCCAGTCTGCTGCCTGGGGCCATGGTCCGTGCGGAGATCGTCCTGGGACGCCAGAAATCTCTGGCTATTCCCGACAGCGCTGTTTTGCAGCAAGGCGGCCGGTCCTATTGTTTTGTGGATGTCCGGGGTAAAGCGCAGCAGCGCTGGATAGAGACAGGCTGGCGCGAAGCGGGCTGGATTGCGGTCAGTAAGGGGTTGCAGGCCGGAGAGCCGGTGGTCAGCCTCGGCAATTATGAGTTACAGGATGGCATGGCCCTGCGTGTGGCGGGGAAATCCTGATGGGTGACTGGCTGCAGCGGCACCGCCGCTCCTTGTTGTTCATGCTGCTGGTATTGGTGCTGGCGGGCTTGTTGGTGGCGTTGAAAATGCCCGTGGCCCTGTTCCCGGATATCACCTTCCCGCGCATCGTAGTCTCCGCAGACTCGGGCAATATGCCTATCGGGCAGACCCAGGTCGCCGTCACCCGCCCGCTGGAGCAGGCCTTGCGGGCGGTGCCGGGGGTTCAGCGTATTCGCTCCACCACGGCCCGGGGTGCGGCGGAGATTTCCGTGCAGTTTGCCTGGGGCACCGATATGACCTCGGCCTTGCTAGAGGTGGAGTCGGCCGTCAACCGGGTACTTCCGAAGCTGCCGCCCAATACCCGCTTCAGCGCCCGGCGCATGGATCCGACGGTGTTCCCCATTCTCGGTCTCTCCCTGACTTCCGATCGCCTTGACCCGGTCGCCCTGCGCCATTATGCGTATTACGATTTGCGGCCCTTGCTGCTGGCTGTCCATGGGGTGGCTCAGGTGGATATTCAGGGCGGTGCGCAGGCGGAATACCAGGTGATTGTCGACCCCATGCGTCTGCAAAGCTACGGGCTCAGCCTCGCCGATGTCGAATCCGCTCTCGCCAACAGCAATATCATCACGGCCGTCGGCCGTCTCCAGCGCCATTACCGCCTTTACCAGATCCTCAGCGAAAGTCCCCTGAAAAATGCCCGGGATATCGGCCACACCATCCTCAAAACCGGTGCCGACGGCGTGGTGGATCTCAGTGATGTGGCGCAGATTCGCCCCGGCACCGTTCCCCAGTGGACCACCGTCACCGCCAACGGTAAACCTGCAGTACTGGTCAACATCAAGCAGCAGATCGGTGCCAACACGGTGGCGATTGATCACGCCATCCGCGCCCTGCTGCGACGGGATGCCGGCAGCATCCCGGCCGGAGTGAAAATCAGCACCTGGTATGACCAGAGCCAGTTGATCACAGCGGCCGCATCCAGTGTCCGGGATGCCATTTTTATCGGAGCCGCACTGGCCGCACTGGTGCTCCTCGCTTTCCTCCGTAATCTGCGGCTGACCTTCATCGTTGCCATCGTCCTGCCCAGCGTATTGCTCGCCAGTGTGGTGATTCTGTATGTGTTCCATCAGAGTTTTAACATCATGACCCTCGGTGGTATGGCGGCAGCGGTGGGGCTGGTGGTGGACGACGC
>JAKAFG010000133.1 GCA_021818125.1 Pseudomonadota bacterium
GGGGAGTTGCTGAGTGGTGTGGGTATTCCGCTGGAGCAGCACAGTGGATTGATGTCGGCGGTGTCACCCGGCTGGAAACTGCGGGTATTGCTGGCGCAGGCGCTTTTTGCCGACCCCGATATTCTATTGCTGGACGAGCCGACCAATAACCTCGACATTCATACCATCCAGTGGCTGGAAGAACTCATCGGCAACATCAACAGCACCGTCATCATCATTTCCCATGACCGCCATTTTCTGAATAGCGTCTGTACCCACATGGCTGACCTGGATTATGGCGAGTTACGCATTTATCCCGGCAATTATGATGAATATATGCAGGCTTCAACCCTGGTGCGGGATCAGTTGCTCGCCGATAATGACAAGAAAAAGGAGAAGATGGCCGAGTTGCAGGGCTTTGTGAGCCGCTTCTCCGCCAATGCCTCCAAGGCCAAGCAGGCGACTTCCCGCGCCCGTCAGTTAGAGAAAATCCAGCTTGAAGAAGTAAAGCCTTCCAGTCGGCAAAATCCCTATCTGGTCTTTAATCAGGAACGCAAACTCTATCGCAATGCCCTGGATGGGAAGGACCTGAGCAAATCCTTTGGCGATCTGCGCCTGTTTCATAAAATGCGCTTGCATGTCGAGGCGGGCGAACGGATTGCGATTATCGGCTCCAATGGCTTGGGGAAAACCACCTTGTTGCGTTGTCTGATGGGCGAATTGACCACAGATGCCGGCGAAATAAAATGGGCGGAGAATGCGCGTATCGGTTACTTCGCCCAGGATTATGCCCCGGAATTTGCGGAGGATATGACGCTTTTCGACTGGATGTGCCAGTGGCGCGGTGAGCGCGATGATGATCAGGTGATCCGCGGTGTGCTGGGCCGCCTGCTCTTCGGGCAGGATCAGGTCAATCGTTCGGTCAAGGTGCTCTCCGGTGGCGAAAAGGGCCGGATGCTCTTCGGCAAGCTCACCCTGCAGAAACCCAATGTGCTGATTCTCGATGAACCGACCAACCATCTGGATATGGAATCCATCGAGTCTCTCAACTCGGCCCTGGAAAAATACGACGGAACCTTGCTTTTTGTCAGTCATGACCGGGAATTTGTGTCTTCACTGGCCACCCGCATTATCGAATTCACCCCGCGGGGCATTCAGGACTTCAAGGGCACCTATGAGGATTATCTGCGCAGTCAGGGCATGGGCTGAAGATGGGCGGAATTATTTTTTTCGGTAAAAGGGGTTCCATATACCGATAAAGAGTAAAACAACGCCGACCAGAAAAATTTCGCCGATCCATTTCCAGTGAACGAGATTCAACACGTTCGCCAGATGCAACAGGCTTTGCGCCTGGGCATCGACGCCATGGTGGACCGCCAGTTCCGCCACGGCGTTGGTTTTGAACACCACGCCCAGATAGCGCAGCACCATCAGCAGCAGATCCGCAATAAGCAGCCCGGCGCCGATGTACACCCACCAGACGCGCGAGAAAGCGATGCGCCGCATCCGCCGCTCAGGCCCGCCAGCCATTCATGACCTGTAAGGCAGTCCGCAGCATGGTCTCGGCTCGCTCCGGGCTATCGGCCTCCGTATAGCAGCGCAGTTCCGGCGCGTTGCCGGAAGGCCGCAGATGAATGATGCCGCCCGGCGCGAGGGTCACCCGGATGCCGTCCGTCAGATCCATGTGCTGCGCGTCACCCGCGATTTCTCCGAAGGCAGCGTTGAAAGCCGCGAGATTCGCCACCTTGTCCTTGCCGCGAAAAGCATCCAGGTAGCGCTGACTCAGTGCCGTGGGAAAGTGCTGTAAACGGTCACTGGCGGTAAAACGGGGCGGCAGATCGGCCAGCAAGGCCGCCAGAGGGATGCCCCGCTCCTGCGCCGCCGTCAGCACCGTCAACATGGGCAGAATCGCGTCGCGGGTGGGGAGTGGCGCCAGGGTGCGGCCATTACGGGTGAGCGGACTGCCCAGCAGAAAGCCGCCGTTCGCTTCATAACCACAGACGGGCATCTGTCCCTCCTGCAAAGCGCCCTGCATCGCCGCTATGACATAAGGGGAACCAATCCGGGTGCGCAGGGTTTCCGGGAAAAAGGCGGACATCTCCAGCGCCGTATTGCTGCTTACCGGCGTGACTACCGTATGGGCGCCCAGGGCATGAGCCGTCAGAATCCCCAGTACATCACCGCGCCACCAGCGGCCTTCATGGTCAGCGATCATGGGACGGTCAGCGTCGCCGTCTGTGGTAAGGAGCGCATCGAGATGGTGCTCAGCCACCGCACGCTGTGCCAGAACCGTGTCTTCGGGGCGCAGGGCCTCGGTGTCCAGGGCCACAAAATCCGCCGAGCGGCCCAGGGGCAGCACCTCGGCACCCAGCGACTCCAGCAGTGTCACCAGCAGATCACGGGCGACGCCGGAGTGCTGGTAGACGCCCAGTCGCCACCCGGCAAGACTGTCCGCGCCGAAAAAGTCCGGGTAACGCTGCTGATAGAGCGCCAGCCAGTGCGGGTCGGGATCAGGCAAAACGGGTGGTTTGCGCAGCGCGCCCCCGTCGTCGAAAAGCGCTGCATCCACCGTCATATCCTGACGCAGGATCCCTGCCTCATCGGCCTTCATCAATTCCCCATGGGGGCGGTTAAACTTGATGCCGTTGCGATCAAAAGGAATATGACTGCCGGTGACCATCAGCGATGGTACCCCCGCCGTCAGCCCCGCAAAAGCCAGTGCCGGTGAGGGGAGATATCCGGCAAACTCCGGTTGCCCGCCTTCCGCGAGGACAGCAGCCCAGGCCGCGGCCAGCATCGGCGGCGTGCTGGGACGCAGGTCGCCGCCCAGTATTACCACATCCCCGGCGTGAAACTCGCCGATTTCCGCAAGATAGCGCAGAAAAGCCCGCGTATGTACATAAACGACCTGATCCGTGAGGTCTACCACCAGACCCCGCAACCCACTCGTCCCAAAAGCCGCCATCGCCTGCCCCTCTGTGCCCACCGTTTCGCCCATGATAACGGCAAGCCGCTGGCGGGGATACTGGCGGACCAGATCGAACGGCTTCCCCTCCTACCCCTCGACTGTGTACTATCTACGGTTTGTGCTGCGGCGTCGTCCGGGCACATTTCCTGATAATGCTTACACCACCGAGCAAACCCCATGCCCACCAAGAACGACTGGATGAACTGGCACCGCGATGCCAGTACGATGCCCACGCTGGAGACGTACAGCTATGAAGACATCCGCAGTTGGCTGGGTGATCTGGAGATTCGCAAGGCCCAACCTTACCAGAAGTCCATCAGCCAGCTGGAGCAGCGCGGCGGCACCGACCTCAGCGCCCTGGTACAGGGCACGGCACGCAAGCCGTACCGGGTAGACATTCACCTCAGCCAGGGGCACCTGGTGACCCTGTGTACCTGCCCGGTGGGCAGTCGCTGCAAGCATGTCACGGCAGTGCTCCTCGCTCTGCTCGCCCAGCGCAGCCACACGGTGCCGACGCCGGTTTTGCGCCCCCATGTGATGCAATGGCTGAGCGAACTGCGCTCCCACCTGGAGCCGCCCAAACCCAAGCCCCCGACCACCACTTACGCCCTATACTGGCTGCTGGAACTGAACAACAGGCGCCACCAAGGTCCGGTACTCAGTTGTCACAAGGCCCGCCTGAACAAGACGGGAGAATGTACTGATCTCACCCATTGGTACAATTTTGAAGGCGCTCTACGCCGCCCACCAAGCTTTATTGATGAAACGGACCAACGTGCCTTGCGGCGCCTGCTGCTGGAAGACCCTTACGCTAGCCAAACCGGTGAATTTGATCTCGGCCCCCGCCATGGCGCCGCGGCGCTCACCTTGCTCGCGGGCACAGGGCGTCTCTTCGGCAACACATTGACCAACCCAGCCCTGCGCCTGGGCGACAACCGGCCCGGCACTCTGACCTGGAAAGTCAGCAAGGGTGGGGAGCAATATCCGGCATTGGAAACCACGCCACCCGCCAGCGGTTACCTGCCACTGGATATTGCCTGGTATCTGGATGGAGAAACCCAGGAAATCGGCCCGATCGACACGGATATGCCGGTCACCGTCCTGCGCGATCTGTTGCAGGCACCGCCCCTCAATGCGCAAGAAGCCGGCCTTTTGCGTGAGATGCTGGAACAGTCGGCGCCTGGCCTCCCCGCACCCGTGACCGATCCCGAACAGGAGTTACGGGAGATTGCTGCGCCTCTGCAAGCCCTGCTCTGGTGTGACACCCTGGCCCTCCTCGGCATTCAGGCACACCGCAACTATGCAGGCCAATGGAGCCCTACCTGCCGCTTCGACTATGCGCAACCCGCTTTTGTGTATGGCCCCGCACACATCGCCATAGACGACGACAGTGCCATCCAGACCCTCAATAATGGCGAAATGGTCCGCATAAAACGCGACACGGCAGCCGAAAAACGGGCGCTGCAGGCATTGGGTAAAACCGGCCTGAAGCCCGTCAAAGTCAGCATCTTCCACAGCCTGTCGCTGCTGCCGCATCCCATCTATGGCCTGGCCAGTGAGGCTGACTGGGACGGATTCATGACGACGGGCGTTGATGCACTCCGCGACCAAGGCTGGGAAGTGCGCTGGCCTGATGGCTTCCGCCACTACTTCCTGCAAGTGGACGAATGGGATATGCAGGTGGATGGCGCCGAAGAGGGCTGGCTGGGTCTGGATGTCGGCATCGTGGTGGACGGCAAACGGCTGGCACTGGCCCCCCTGCTCGGCGCCCTCTTCACCCGCGATCCGCGCTGGCTGAATCCGGGTGGCCTCAGCACTATCCCTGATGATGAGCACATTCACCTGCACACCCCGGCGGGTATCCCGATCCAGACCACGGCGGATCGCCTGAAACCACTGGTCGGCACCCTCATCGATCTGTTCAGCCTTGGCGCTTCAGGCCCTCTGCGGATGTCCGCCTTTGATGCGCCGCGCCTCGCCCGGTTGGCGGATAACAGCCAGTGGCGTAGTGAGGGTATGGATGCCGTGCGTGCCCTGGCCAAGCGCCTGCCCCAAAATGGGGAGATTACACCCGTCGCCCTGCCCGCAGGTTTCGCCCTCCCCCTGCGCCCTTATCAGCAGGATGGACTCGCCTGGCTGCAATTCCTGCGCGAGCATCATTTGGGTGGCATTCTCGCGGACGACATGGGTCTCGGCAAAACCGCGCAAACCCTCGCCCACCTGCTGCTGGAGAAGGAGAGCGGCCGCCTGACCGATCCCGCCCTGATCATCATGCCCACCTCCCTGATTCATAACTGGCGGGAAGAAGCAGAGCGCTTCGCCCCCGACCTGCGGGTACTCTCCCTGCACGGTAAAGAGCGCAGCAGCCGCTTTGCCGAAATACCCAACCATGATCTGATTCTCACCACCTATCCGCTGGTCTGGCGGGACATTGAGACGCTCAAGGACCAGCGTTTTCATCTGCTGATTCTCGACGAGGCGCAGATGGTCAAGAATGCGCAGGGCCGTGCCGCCGAAGCTATTCGCGAGATTCCCACCCGGCATCGACTCGCCCTCACCGGCACACCGCTGGAAAACCATCTCGGCGAACTCTGGGCGCAATTCGACTTCCTCCTGCCCGGCTTTCTCGGCGACTCGCGCAGCTTCCAACGGGTCTGGCGCGGCCCCATCGAACGCCACGGAGATGCCGAGCGTCTGGATTTGCTGGCCCGTCGGGTGCGTCCCTTCATCCTGCGCCGCCGCAAGGAAGAAGTCGCCAAAGAACTCCCCGAGAAAACCATTATCATCCGCTCCATGGATATTGACGGGGCTCAGCGCGACCTTTACGAAACCGTACGCAGCGCGCTGCATAAA
>JAKAFG010000134.1 GCA_021818125.1 Pseudomonadota bacterium
CTGCGTCATCCCCTGATCTTTTATTTCGGCCATAGCGCCACCTTCTATGTAAATAAACTCCAGGTAGCCGGACTGATCGGACAGCGTCTCGATCCACGTTTAGAGTCCGTTTTTGCGGTCGGCGTCGATGAAATGTCCTGGGACGACCTGGACGAAACCCACTACGACTGGCCCTCCGTCGACGACGTCCGTCAATACCGGCAGCGGGTGCGGGAACTGGTGGACGGTCTGATCCGCGAGATGCCCCTGTCCCTGCCCATCACTTGGGATTCACCGTGGTGGGTGATGCTCATGGGAATTGAGCATGAAAACATCCATCTGGAGACCAGTTCGGTGCTCATGCGGCAATTGCCTCTGTCCCGCGTCCGGCCTGTGGAAGCCTTCCGTCCCTGGACCCCCGCAGGGGCCGCGCCGGATAATATCCTGCAGGCCGTGGCCGGCGGCGCCGTCCGTCTGGGCAAAGAACGCGCCGATCCCCGTTATGGCTGGGATAATGAATATGGTCTTCATCAGGCGGCACTACAGCCCTTTCATGCCTCCCGCTTTTTGGTGAGCAATCAGGAGTTCCTGGCTTTCGTGGAGCAGGATGGCTACAGTGAGAGCCGCTGGTGGACAGTGGAGGGAGATCGCTGGCGCCGCTTCAGCCAGGCCCGGCATCCGACTTTCTGGGTCCCGGATCAGGACACCTGGCGGCTACGCCTGATCGCGGAGGAACGTCCCATGCCGTGGAACTGGCCGGTGGAGGTGAATGCGCTGGAAGCCGATGCCTTCTGCCGCTGGAAATCGGCCCGGACCGGTCAGAGCCTGCGCCTGCCCAGCGAGGATGAATGGCGGCGTTTGCGTGATCTCTGCGTGCTGGCGGACAGTGATGCCTGGGACGACGCGGTGCCTGGCAATATCGGACTCGCCGCAGGCTGCTCGCCCTGCCCCGTAGATCAATTCAAACAGGGGGATTTCTACGATGTAGTCGGCAACGTCTGGCAATGGACCGCGACGCCCATCTATCCCTTTTCCGGTTTCGAGGTGCATCCGCTTTATGATGACTTCACGGTGCCCACCTTCGACCAGCAGCACAATCTCATCAAGGGCGGCTCATTCATCAGTCTCGGCAACGAAACGCAGCAGGAGGCCCGCTACGCCTTCCGCCGCCATTTCTTCCAGCACGCGGGATTCCGTTATGTGGCCTCGCCCAATGTACTGCCTGAGGTACCGGTTTATGAGAGTGATGCCCTGATCTCCCAGTATGCGGAATTTCACTATGGGCGCGAATACTATGGGGTGGCCAATTTTGCGGCGGAGGTCGTAGGGATCGCGGTGGAGGCTATGGCCGGCAGGCCTTTACGTCGCGCTCTGGACATCGGTTGTGCCGTAGGCCGTGGTAGTTTTGAACTGGCAAAGCACTGCCCCGAGGTCACCGGCCTCGACTTCTCGGCACGCTTCATCAGCGTAGGCGTGCAACTGCGCGAGCGCGGGCACTTCTCCTACACGCTGACCGAAGAGGGTGAACTGCAAAGCTATCAAACGGCAGATCTCGCTGCCCTGGGTCTGACCGGGACGGCGGACCGGGTCCACTTCTTCCAGGCCGACGCCTGCAATCTGAAGCCTTTGTATCGGGATTATGATCTGGTAGTGGCAGCCAACCTCATTGACCGCCTGCACCATCCCCGCAAATTTCTGGAGGACATTGCCGACCGCATCCTTCCCGGCGGTTTACTGGTCATCACTTCACCCTATACCTGGCTGGAAGAACATACTGCGCGGACGGAATGGCTCGGTGGTTTCAAACGAGGTGGGGAGAATCTGAGCACCTTCGACGCCCTGCGTGAAATTTTGTCCGGAGCATTCCGTCTGCGCGATGACAGCCCGCAGGATTTGTCCTTCGTCATCCGCGAAACGGCGCGCAAATATCAGCATAGTATCGCACAGGTGACCATCTGGGAGCGCTTATGAGCGCGGAACAGAACAGCGTCGACTTCGACCGGGTCATGCCACGACGCGGAACCGGATGCCTCAAATGGGATGGTGCGGCAGAACGTTTCGGCGCTGAAGTGCTGCCCATGTGGGTGGCAGATATGGATTTCGCCGCACCCGACACGGTCATAGCCGATTTGCAGGAACGCCTGAATCACCCCATTTTCGGTTATCCGGGCAACGAAAGAACCATGTTGCAGGCCGCCGCCGCCTGGCTAGCCAGGCGCCATGACTGGCGACCGGAAAGCGACGCGGTCGCCTGTATCAGCGGTGTCGTTCCTGCCCTTTACGCAGCCGTACGTGCCTTCACCCGACCGGGCGAGGCGGTCATCGTCATGCCTCCCATTTATCCGCCGTTCATGACCGCAGTGGAGGACAACGGGCGGGAATTGCTGCTGACCCCGCTGATCGCGGATGACACCGGCCATTACCGCATGAACTGGGATGCCCTGGAAACCGCCGTCCGGCAGGCGAAGCTGCTGCTCCTCTGCTCGCCCCACAATCCGGTGGGGCGGGTCTGGACACCGGAAGAGCTGCAACGACTAGGTACTCTCTGCGCTGAAGCGGGCTGCGTGATCGTCAGCGATGAAATCCATGCCGACCTCAGCCACCATCCGCACTGCCCCCTCCCCAGCCGCTTCCCGCGCGCGATCCTCCTGACCTCTGCCGGCAAAAGCTTCAATCTGGCGGGACTGGGTGGCGGAGTCAGCATCATCCCCGATACTGGGCTGCGTCGCGCCTTTCTGAATGAAGTCCACCGCAGCCAGATTCAGCACACCAACCTCTTCGCCCTGACCGCCATGACCAGCGCCTGGCGACACGGTGCGGAGTGGCAGGCCGCATTGCGCCAGTATCTGAGCAATAATGCCCGCCTCATCGCCGATTTTCTGGCCGAAAAATTACCCGAAGTCGGCTACCACCCTCCGGAGTTTGGCTATTTGGCCTGGCTGGATGTGCACCATTACGGCGACGACGAAACGCTGGCGCGGCGTCTGCTGCAAGCTGGTCTCGGCCTCAATCCCGGCCCCAGTTTCGGGCCGGGCGGCGAGGGTTTTGTGCGACTGAATTTCGCTGCACCGCGGAGCGTGCTGGGGGAAGGCCTGGACCGCCTGCGGCAGGCGCTGCACCGGTAGTCCGGGAGCCTCTTCGCGGGCAATACCATGCGAACAATGGTATCCGAACGCCCCGCCCTGTCCTACAATACCTGCCACAGAATGGAGGAGACCAGGGGAAAGTGGCTGAGGTACAGGGAAATCTGCGGCAAAAGGCAGTAGCCTCGCTGGCAGCGGGCATTCTGCGCGGGGCGGGTTACCTGCCGCGGCGTTGGCGTGCGGCTCTCGGTGCGATGCTCGGTGATCTGGTGCGGCTCAGTATGACACGGGCGCGCAAGGTGGTGGACGCCAACCTCGCCATTGTTTTCCCTATGATGAGCCTGGCCCAGCGGCATACCCTGCGGCGCGCACATTTCCGGGCACTGGGCCAGGCGGCCCTGGAGTTGGGACCACTGTGGTACTGGCCCTTGCCCCGCGCCCTCGGACTGATCCGTGAGGTGCAAGGGGACGATCTGATAGACGCCGCGTTAGCCAAAGGACGTGGGGTTATTCTCTTCACCGCGCACCTCGGGGCCTGGGAAGCTGCGGTGCTCTACATCGGACAACGCTGGCCGATAACCGTACTCTACATGGAAACCCGTAATCCGGCCGTCAATGCGCACATAGTGGCCGGACGCGGGCGCAGCGGTGCGCAACTGGTCCCCAAGGAGGGGGGTATCCGCCCGCTGCTCCAGGCGCTGCATCAAGGAAACGCTATCGGTATACTTCCAGATCAGAACGTCGATCCGCGCGAAGGGGATTATGCCCCTTTCTTTGGCCGTCCTGCCTGCACAACACCTTTGCTGGGCCGGCTGGCAGCGCGGCGTGGAAGCCCGGTGTTCGGACTCTTTGCCTATCGGCTACCGGACGGTGAGGGTTTTCGCATCGAGATTGTGCCTATGCCTGAATCTTTCCCGAGCGGCGATGCGGAGGCGGATGCCACGGCGATGAATGTCGCACTGGAGACCGCCATCCGCAAAGCCCCTGAACAATACTGGTGGGTTCATCGTCGTTTCAAGGATCAGCCGGAAGGCTGGGACTACCCCTATTAAAATGCTTACGGAACAATACGATCTAGCAGGGCAAAAGTACGCCCCAGCGCGCCACGCTGCTGCTGCAGAAACGCCAAGGCCCGGTCGCCCATCTCTGTCGCTGGCTCCTGGGTAGTCAACCACGCCCCCAACTGCGCTACCAGGGCCTCGACATCCACAACCTGAACCGCAGCGTTGGCCGCCAGCAAATCCTGGGTGATGCCCTTAAAATTATCCATATACGGGCCGAAGGTAACCGGGCGGGCCAGTGCTGCAGCTTCCAAGGGATTATGCCCCCCCGCCGGCACAAAACTGCCACCGATGGTCACCACATCTGCCGCCGCGTAGAAGTCCATCACCTCACCCAGTGTATCTATCAGAAAAACCGCGCGCCCCCCCACGTCCTCAGCACGCGAGCGCAAGGCAAAGGACACCCCCTTTGCCTGCATCCGTGCCATCACCTCCAGTCGCCGCGAGGGATGACGGGGAATCAGCACCAGCAGCAGATCCGGCCATTGGCGCTGCAAGTCTTCCAGCGCCGCCAGCGCCATCTGCTCCTCACCAGCATGCGTAGAAGCGAATACCCAGACCGGCCGCCCAGCGAAGCGCTGCTGCCACTGGCGCCCCTGCTCCCGCGCGGCGACAGGTTCCGGCAGGTCATATTTGATATTACCGGTCACCACCACATGCTCTGCCCCCAGGTCGCGGAAAGCCGCCGCATCTTCCGAACTCTGGGCCGCAATGGCGCTCATACTGGCCAATGCGGGGGCAAAGAGCGTCCGGAAACGGACGTAACCCCGAAGCGAGCGCTGCGAGAGCCGGGCATTGGCCAACATCAGGGGCACGCCCTCGCGGCTGGCCGCATGACAGAGATTGGGCCAGATTTCCGTCTCCATGATGATTCCCAAGCGCGGTCGCTGGCGGCGAAAAAAGCGCGTGACCGCCGCAGACAGGTCATAGGGCAGGTAATACTGCGGCACTTCCGTACCCAAGCGCTGCCTGACTACAGCGGCTCCCGTCGGCGTTGTGCTGGTCATCAGAATGGGCACCTCCGGATAACGTGCCTGCAAAGCCCGCACCAGGGGAATTGCCGCGATGGTCTCCCCCACACTCACCGCATGAATCCAGATGGGCCGATCCGAACGGCGCGGTCCCCAGCCGAAACGCTCCCGCCAGCGCTCCCGGTAGGCAGGTCGTCGCCAGGCCCGCCAGAGGGTAAAACCCAGGATAACAGGGCTGAGTAGCCAGAGCAGAAAGGCGTAGAAGCGACGGCTCATCATTCGCGGCGCAAAATACGGTTGGTCAACCAGTCCAGACGATACCAGGGCCGGAAGTTTTTCAGGACGCGCTCGCGCTCATACCCATCCTTGATCCAGTCACGCAGGGTCAAGCCGGGCTGGCGGACGGCGGCATCGTGGTAACTAATGAAAAACCAGTCGAGGATGCCGGTATTGGCATGCCGGATATGACCGAAGGGCCACAAACGCAATTGCCGTTGCGCCTCGCTGAGGGGTATTCCCAACTCCAGATGGAGATACAGCACACTGATGAAACCAGCCCGATCCGCCCCGGATTTGCAGTGCAGCAAAAAAGGTTTGGGTAATTGATCCAGCACCTCGATGGCCGCCAGCAACTGGTTACGTTCCGGCAGATCCCGGGAGCCGAAGCCGTGCAGGGTCAGGTGCGTCATGCCCA
>JAKAFG010000135.1 GCA_021818125.1 Pseudomonadota bacterium
GGCAAAGCGTTCCCGTTTCGCGGCACAGGTCACACAGCGCACGGCCTGCACAGCCAGTATACGTTCCGGGGGAATCCTCTCGGCGCAATCCAGACAATAGCGATGCCCCTCTGCGTCTTCATCCGGTTCCTCTTGGGGCACCAATGCCTCGCGTTGCCGAGCTAATGCTTCCGCCAGATGCTCTTCTGTGTTCTTCGCGCCAATGTCGGCCACGTCCGCTAAACGCTCACCCTGAATAATCTCTGCCATATTCACCCCCTTACCTGGGATAGCCTGGTGTAGCGATAGGCAAATAGGTCGATCAACCCATCTCCTGTTTGACTACAAAGATTCACCTGCTGGCGATTCACATTACCCTACACTTGGAAAGATGTTCTACTACTGACATACCCACCTTGATCATGGTGGGTATTTATGGTTTGAGACGATCTGATGAGGGATATGCGCTTACCCGTTCTTGGGCCGCCGACCACGACGAGCCTTGCCGTGCTCTTCCAATAAGGCTTCACCCCGTTCAGCCAGCACGCTGGCATCCGACTGGTTCAAGGCAATCTCGACCGCCGCGATAAAGTGACGATAATCCCACTCAGGGGCGAGCACATTTGCCGCACGTGCAAAGCGTTTTTCCTGGTCAATCTTATCTTTGCGGACGGAAGGGGTCTGCGTCAGCCGTTTTTTCTCTTCCTCGATTTTGGCAATGGCGGCACGCTGCCGTTCCACGATCTCCGCATGCTTCTTTTCCAAATCCGCCAGACGCTGTTCCGCTGTGCGACGCACTCGTGTTTTCTTACTTTTTTCCATAATCATCATCCTTAGCGATTGACTTTATCCAACAATTCCTTGGCGGGCTTGAACCTGACGGCTTTCTTTGCCGGGATATCGACTTCCTGTCCCGTGGCCGGATTACGTCCCTTGCGGGCGGCTTTTTCCACCACCACGAAGATGCCTATACCCGGCAAGGCGATCCTGTCGGTTTCCGGCAGTTCCATTTCCAGTGTGTGCCGGAATACCTGAAGAACCCTTTCCGCATCCGTTTTGGACATCGCCCCATGCTTGGACAGGGCGGCGACAAATTCAGATTTATTCATGGTGACCTCAGTAACAGAAATGAGGATTAAATATATGCGTCAAGAAGGCCAAACACAATATGTTGACGTCCTTTTGGTCAACGCACCGTTTCCGCAAGCTGGTATTCGGCGCTTAGGTCACCACCCGCCTTGCCTTAATCTCAAAAGGTTTGCCATTTTTGAATTCCGTCCCGCTCATGACCGCTTGTCCAGAATATCAAGCCATCCCAAGCCGGATAACTGCTCCACTTCGCCGGACGCCGGAACGACTCGCGGATCATATTGAAGAAGGGTTTCACCAACTGCTTATTTCCCCGCGTGTTGAGACCCCTTATATCCGCCAGGTGGTCCGCCAAATCTTTCTTTGTGACCGTCATGATTCTTTTAGCACCTTCTGCAGTGCCCTGTTTGCGGATGCGAGTTCCTTGATCAGGAATTCATGCCCTTCTGAGCGAGATAGACATTCGTCCCGCGCTTCCCTGTAGGCACTTTGGAAATCTCTGAACATGGCTTTGCGCTGGTCTTTCCCGGTCCTGATGAACGGCTCGTAATAATAGGCCATGATATCCATCGCAAACGTGCTGGCAACAATCATGGCCGCATTGGTGGCGTATTCCGCCATCAGGTCGGGACCATAGCTGTCCATCGTCATAATGAAATCATCCGGTGGCAACATCTCATCCAGCTTACGCATCACCTTCTGGGCCTGCTTGCCTTTCCCGATCAATGCGTCAGCATCTTCCTGGGAATAGTCAGCAGGATGACGCATGGCATGATAAATCAGCACATTGGCGACATCCGTCAGCGCATTGAGGGCATCCATGGTGCGTAACAGGTGCGTCGTTGGCAAGTCATCGACGGGGCGATCAGTTGTAGGGATGAGGTACATACCGCCCGCCTGAATGACCATCATGAGCACATCTACCGGGTCACCGTTGAAGTCAGGTAGATGGAATGCAGGGCCGCCGCCTGCAAGGCCGCCGCCAACAGGGCCGGGATGTTTGCGGTGGGATTTTACCGACTTGTTTTGGGGACTCTTGGGAAACTGGCGAACGTTGGTCATTGATTGGGGATTTAGCGGTTGCGGAACCATTCGAGAAAATAGCACTAACTGACGGCCTTCACCAAATCGCTATCCTCGGGGTCACCCGGAAAAGCGCATGATCATGGGTTGCACCCTGCAGAGGTTGCGCCCGGCATGGGTTGCGCCCGGCATGGGTTGCACCCAGCATGGGACCACAGCGCCGCCACCTCGCTCATGGCCCGCCTCAGTCCAACGTCAAACCCGCCGATATCAAAATATCGAGTTGATCAATTCGTCGCCGATCCCCAAACCCGCCCCCATCATGAGGGCCTGACCAAAGCCCGAATGCTCCAGGCTGCTCAGGAATCCGCCGCTCCGCTGCTGGGGAGCATAGCCCTGTTGTGGCATGTTCTGCGGAGTTTGGGGGTAATAGCCCGGCTGCCACTGGCCCCCCTGCCCTTGCATGCTGGATATATCGTTCTGCACCGCCAGATGCATCGCCTGCATGACGTTCATCACCTGCTGCTGCTCGGTCTGGATGTCGAGAGCCAGCTCCTTGAGATCCAGGAGCCACTCTCTGGCATCCTGGTTGCCGCCGTCAGCGGCAGTCTTGAGCTTTCCCGCCAAGGTCTGCAGGCTCTGCATCACGCCTTGGGCTTCCTGCTGCAACCGGTTGTATTGCTGTTCCACGGTAGCGATATGTCCACAGCCTTCTCCTCTCGGTGGCAATTCCAGTATGGGTACGACACCGCAAACATCTTTTTAGCCTGGTCGAGGCTACCGCATCCAAGGTTCCCGTCTGGGTGGCGGGTCCTCATCAAAACTTCCGCCATTGCCAGACATGATCGCCCAGATCAGGGCTGCAATCCAGCCGAGGATGGTCCAGCCCAGCAGCACATCCAGCAGGGTGACGGCCAGCCGCTGCGGGCTGCCCATACTCCAAGCCAGCAGTGCGGGCAGCACATATATCCCAAATCCCACGATGAATGCCACCATCAGTAAGGCCACGAATCCGCTGCGGCTATTCGCGATCCAGTGAAACATGCGCATGTTCCTTTTTGCCTATACTCTGATCATACGGAAGGACGGTTTGAAATCAACACCGCTTGCAGGATGCAACCCGGCGCACACACATTTCAGGAGCAACTCATGTCCCGATTTAACCAGTTCCCCGACAGCATCCGCAGCCCCATGGTTTCCGACGTGGGTACGCTTATGGCAAAGACATACGGACTGCTGGCCCTCACCCTGATGGTCTCGACGGTAGCCTCTATCTATGGAATGCACTCCCCGTTCGCCTATCAGCATCCCTTCATTTTAATGATTGGATCCTTTGTGCTGCTCTTTGCCGTACAGTTCACCGGCGCCCACCGCAGCCCCTTCGCCGTCCCGTTGGTGTTCCTCTTTGCTGCCGGTATGGGCATGATGATGGGTCCAGCCATAGCAATGTACCTCAACGCGCTAAACGGCCCGACGATTATCGCCGAAGCTCTGGGCACCACGGCCACCATGTTCATCGGCTTATCCGTATACGCGCTGACCACCAAACGCAATTTCAGTCATATCGGTGGATTTCTCATAACCGGTCTGGTTATCGCCATTGTGGTTTCGCTGGTAAATATCTTTTTCCTGCATCTTCCCACTCTGCAGCTCACCATCGCTGGCGTCCTGGTACTGGTGTTCAGCGGTCTGATCCTGTTCGATACCCAACGCATGATCAACGGCGGCATCCAGGAGCCGGTGTTGCTGGTGGTCGGCCTTTATCTGGACATCATCAACCTGTTCATGGCCCTTCTCGAGATATTCAGTAACCGGGATTGATACACATCCAGGCCGATCATTCATCCAGTTGTTAGCAAGCAATTAAAGTATCATCCGTGAAAAATAGTTTCACCAGGAATAAAAGTATCATTTTAACACTCTGAGCCGCAGGCGACTGAGTGTGCTTGCAGGACACAATGTCGGCTCAGGCTCAGCTATGGACGGCGTGAAAGCAGCGAGGCATGCATGTTGGAAGCGCCCGGCGGTAATCCGCCTTTCGCCTCGACGACAGGCATTGTCTATAGAAGACGGGGTGCCGTACTATCTAATGCAGCAAACGGCAGTAACAGACTTATGTCTTGGCACCAGTTCTCACCGATTGATACCCTTCGGTTGATCCCCGGAGCGAGGTGGGCAAGATTGTTAACAGACTAAGGATCCGATCATGACTTTCAGTATGCTTGCATCCGCCAAGGCTAACACGAAAAATATATTAAGCACGCAATTGAGCCGTTATATGGCATTACATCATCTTTATTGAACGTTACCACAAGACAATTTCGCGATTAATTCGTGCGTAGACGGTTGTCACAGACACCCACAATATGTAGTTCAGCGCCATCCGCCGGAATATGGTCGATATTTTCGGAAGTCATGTCATGGTCAGTGATAGATTTAGGCTCTTCGTCAGATTGCCGCCTGTCCAAGCAGGTGACCAATCAGCGAGGTGGCAATCATCGAGAGGGCTCCCCAGACAACAACACGGAGGGCGCCCTTCATCATGGATGCGCCCCCGGCCTTGGCAGCAACCGCACCGAGGATTACCAGCAGCAGAATGGTGGTTGTAAACAAGACAGGTAGCACCTCACTGTGAAATACGAAAGCGGCGATCAGCACTGGGAATATGGCACCACATACAAAAGATGCGGCTGAGGCCAAGGCGGCTTCGCCAGGCCGGGCCTTGGCCATTTCCGTCAGGCCTAGTTCATCACGCGCATGCGCAGCGAGGGGATCACGTTGCATAAGCTGTGCAGCGACTTGCTGAGCCAGTGCTTCGTCGAGGCCGCGCACCATATAAATATCGCGGAGCTCAAGGAGCTCTTTATCGGGATTCTTCTTCAACTCCCGTCTTTCGATCTCAAGATCTGCCAACTGGGTATCGGCCTGAGAGCTCACGGACACATATTCACCTGCGGCCATAGAAAAGGCGCCGGCGACCAGCGCCGCAACACCAGCGAGTAAAATTTGTTCATGGCTCGCTCTCCCGGCCGCCACACCTGCAAGCAGGCTTGCAGTTGAAAGCAGGCCATCGTTGGCACCAAGCACACTGGCTCGTAACCAGCCTATATTCCCATGGTGATGGTGTTCTTGGTGGAGCTTGAAAGGGAGCCCGGTTCGTACCATTTTTTGCATCGTCCCCTCCTATTTGTCGCCCAGCAGTGAAGCTTTCCGCCCAAAACATGATACCAGAAACCCTTACAGATTTGATTGGACGACTTTTGGGCCCCACTCAATCGCTGAGATGGTGCCTCCGTAGGAAATTTGTATGACGCAAAGGCCGACGAGGGCCTTGATACATAACGTCTGATTTAGTCTGGCCGCAGAAAAATTCCCGAATGGCGATAACTCATGGTTGACATCTCCGTTTTCTGCCGGTACAAAGGCCCCTGAATTCTTCACACAGGAGGGCCAGCGACTTGGACAGTGACCCTAGTTGCTTTCACAAAGCACCGTTGCAGTTCGTAGATCGGGTCATCCTGGCATAGTTGCTGTTGCCATCACCCGGTCCTCGGGTGATGGAATATTTCCATTCGTTATCGTTGTTTTGTGCGCGCTGCCGTGAGTGCGTCTCAG
>JAKAFG010000136.1 GCA_021818125.1 Pseudomonadota bacterium
CTTCGGAGTGCCAGGGGTCAGCGACGCCCGGCTGCGGCAGGTGCTCCATCTGGTCGGCATGGAAGCGCTGGCCGACAAGCTGGAGGACGCCCGTTTGTGGTCCCATGTATTGTCTCTGGGTGAGCAGCAGCGCCTAGCCTTTGCCCGCATTCTGTTACAGAAGCCGCAATGGGTGTTTTTGGACGAAGCCAGTTCGGCACTGGATGAACCGGCAGAGGATGCGCTCTACCATACGCTCGTCGAGGAGTTGCCGGAAACCGCCATCATCAGTGTGGGCCACCGCTCCAGCCTGTTGCAGCATCATCAGCACTGCCTGCGTCTGCAAGGCGGCGGGCGTTGGCATCTGGAGACCATCGTCCATCCCGTCCCTGGGGGACAGCAGCCGGCACCGGCCTGATTATGGCAGACGGGGAGAATGCCCCGTTTTATTCCCATCCATCGTGATGATTTGAAAGGAGACCCCATATGGCTATGACCGCAAAGGATTTGCCGCTTGGCGGCGCAATGCCCGAATTCTGTCTGCCCATCGGTGGCCAGGCGGACCAGTGGTGCAGCACGCAGGCACAGGGCAAGCCCCTGCTGGTACTTTTTATCTGTAATCACTGTCCCTATGTGGTTCACATCAGCAAACGTTTAGGCGCGCTGGCGAGGCAATGGCAGCAGCAGGGTGTGCAGGTGGTGGGCATCAACAGCAACGATGCCCTGACCTATCCGGATGATGCGCCGGAAAAAATGCCCGTCGAGGCCCTACGCGCCGGTTACCATTTCCCCTATTTATTTGATGCCGAACAAAGGGTGGCCAAGGCTTTTAATGCGGTGTGCACGCCTGATCTTTTCCTTTTTGATGCAGCGGGCAGGCTGTTTTATCACGGTCAATTCGATGCGAGTCGTCCCAAGAATGATCTGCCGGTGACCGGTGAAGACCTGTCTGCAGCCATAGCCGCGATGTTAGCGGGTGCCGAGCCTCCGGCCAAAGTGCTGCCCAGCATTGGCTGCAGTATCAAGTGGCGACCGGGCAACGAGCCGGAGGGCTGGGTATGACTGCTCAGCGGCTGGAGCGTTTGCAGGCCATGGCCGCAGAGTTGGAGGGGGTGGCTATTCCTTTGGTAGAACAGCCACATTGACATCTCAAGAAGAAAAGCTACGCATTGGTCAGGTACTGCTGCAGCGGGGGTTTATCTCCCCCGAGCAGCTCGACCGTGCCATTGCGCGACAGACTGTTGGAGGAGAGCGTTTAGGTAAGCTTCTCATCGCTGACGGTTTGGTGAATGAACAAGACCTGGCCTTCAGTCTCAGTCATCAGGCACGTCTGCGTCACGATGACCGGCGTGCTAAAAGTGCACGAATGCTAGCGGGGTCGACGGAAAAATTGCGCGCTGATCTGGAGAAACAGGCATTAGACCTGCTCAAAGAATGGCAGCAGCGGGTGCCGCGTATACCCGATCGCGAAGGAGGCGGGGAGCGTAAACGGCGCGAGGCTGCATTACGTCAGTCCATGGATTTCCCGCGTGCGCTTACTGCGGCTCAGGAGGCCATTGAATCAGCCAAACGCAAAGGTGATCCCGGTCGTATCCGACGCTTGCTCAGCGTATTGCAGCAAGTGGAAAAGGATTTTATCGCTTTTCGCCAAGCCATCGCTGGCGCGTCACCTCACCCCGTGCAGGAATGGGCAACGCGCTGGCAGGCTTTGCAGGAATTGGGTAAAGACGTGCAAAGGGCGGCCGTTTAATCGTTTCAATGACGATCAGTGAAAAATGGCGTGCAACAAACCAGTGGCCGCCTGTTGCTGTTTTGCGACAAGGTGGGTGAGGTTATGGCTTTGACGTTGCCGACGCAGACGCAGCAAGCGCTTTTGCAACTCCCGTTTGATGCGCTGCCGCTCGTGACCCGCCATAAAAGATGCATAGCTGGGGAAGCTGCGTACCCGGCGTAAGGCGGCCAGAAGATTCGCGGTGCTGTCCATGTCAGTCTCCATTGCTTTGCTCTGATGAATATGAGAGCCAATAGCAATAGTCGTGCCAAAAAAATAAGCTATTAAAATGAGGGGGCAGGTGCTTCCCGGCGGGTCGGTCGGGGGGAAATCTGTCACGTTTGAACGACAAGGCCCCGTTGTAGCGATGCCGCAGCGGGGATTTGTCTATTGGCAGGGCGGCTTTTGCTACTTTGGGTTTCGTCGCAAAAAGCCCCCAGGTCCCGCCGCCGTTTTACATCAATGACGCCGGAAAGCGTCGAGGACAAGCATCACGGCACCGATGGAGATGGCGCTGTCAGCGATGTTGAAGTAGGGCCAGTAGAGGCTGCCCCAGTGGGCGCCAATAAAATCGACCACATAGCCGAGGCGGATACGGTCAATCAGGTTGCCGACCGCACCGCCGAGAATCAGCGCAAGGGATATGGCGGTCCAGGTGGAGCCGGGCTTGAGCCGTCGCAGGATGGCGACGATAACCACCACCACGAGCAGGGCGATGCCAATGAGCAGCCAGCGTTGCCAGCCGCCAGCCCCCGCCAGGAAGCTGAAAGCGGCACCGGTATTGTGGATCAGGCGGAAATTGAGCAGGCCCGGAATGATGACAATACCTTGTCCCACCCGCCAGATGTGGCTCAGCCAGAGCTTGACGCCCTGATCCAGCAGGATGACCCCGAGCGATAACCATAAATAACGCAGCATCAGCAGAACTCCCGTATTTCGCCGGGTAAGGTGAGGTTTTCGACACAGCGATCACAAATATCCGGATACTCGGGCTGACGACCCATGTCCGGGCGACGATGCCAGCAGCGTGCGCACTTTTGGGCATCACTGGGCCGGACTTGAATGGCGATGCCGGGGATGATATCGCTGCATCCTTCCGGGCGTTCTCCATAGGGGTGCAGGGTGCACGCGGAACTCAGCAGGAAAAAGCGCAGTTCCTCGCCGAGGGTCATGAGAAACTCATGCCAGTCGCTGTTGGCGTAAAGGGCGATTTCGGCATCCAGGCCGGAGCCAATCTTTTTTTCCTGACGCAGGGGTTCCAGAGTGGCATTGACGGCGTCCCGCAACTGACTGAGCCGCTCCCAACGTACATTCAGCGCTTCACTATCAGCAGGTAGTGTAATTTTCGGATATTGCGCAAAAAATACGCTGGGGGACGGGCGATTGCCCATCTCGTTCCAGATTTCTTCAGCGGTGAAGCTCAGGATGGGGGCCATCCACACCACCATGGCTTCGAGCATCTGCCAGAGTACCGTCTGCGCCGAGCGCCGCGCCCGCGAGGCGGCGGGAGTGGTGTAGAGGCGATCTTTGAGTACATCCAGATAGAGCCCGCCGAGATCCACTGAGCAGAAGTGATGCAGACGCTGCTGGACGCGGAGGAATTGATACTCGCTATAGGCAGCGCGAATTTCCTCCTGCAGGAGCGCGGTACGGGCCAGCATCCAGCGGTCCATTTCCAGCAGCTCCGCCGTGGGCAGGGCGTCCGTGGCCGGATTAAAGTCGTGGGTGTTGCCCAGCATATAGCGGGCCGTATTACGGATGCGCCGGTAGCTGTCGCCCAGTTGCTTGAGGATGGTGTCGGAGATGGGGATCTCGCTGCGGTAGTCCTCCGAGGCCACCCAGAGCCGCAGGATGTCCGCGCCGTAGCGGTCGATGATCGCCTGCGGGGCAATGACGTTGCCCACGGACTTGCTCATCTTCCGGCCTTCGCCATCGACGGTGAAACCGTGGGTCAGCACCGCCTTGTAGGGTGCCCGCCCGCGGCTGGCGACGGACTCCAGCAGGGAAGACTGGAACCAGCCGCGATGCTGATCGGAGCCTTCCAGATAAAGATCGGCCGGGCTATGCAACCCAGGCCTCTGCTCCAGTACAAAGGCGTGGGTGCAGCCGGAGTCGAACCAGACGTCGAGAATATCCGTGACCTTGTGGAAGTGATCGTGGCCGCAGCCGCTGCAGCGGGCATCCGCAGGCAGAAAATCGCTGTCCGGCTGGTTGAACCAGGCATCGACCCCGCCAGTTTCAACCGCCTGGGCGATACGCTCGAAGGTGTCGGCATCGCGCAGGGGTTCGCCGCACTGGGCACAGGAGAAGAGTGCGACGGGCACGCCCCAGGCGCGTTGCCGGGAGATGCACCAGTCTGGACGCTGGTTGACCATGCCGGCGATGCGGTCTTCGCCCCAGTCGGGAATCCACCGGGTGGCGTCGATGGCGTTGATGGCCTTCTCGCGTAGACCGTTGGCGCTCATGCTGATGAACCACTGGGGTGTGGCGCGGAAGAGCAGGGGGGTCTTGTGGCGCCAGCAATGGGGGTAGCTGTGACGGATTTTCTCAAAATGGAGCAGGGCACCGCGCTCGCGCAGGAGTTCAGGTACCCGTTCATTGGCTTCCTGCACGGTGATACCCCCCAGACTCAGGGGCAGATCATCTTTGAAGCGGCCGTTGCCGAGCAGGGGGCTGTCCACGGGCAGGTGATAGTGCCGGGCCGCTTCATAGTCATCCACACCATGGGCGGGGGCGGTATGCACGCAGCCGGTGCCCGCCTCCAGGGTGACATGTTGACCGAGAATAACCGGCACTTCCCGATCCAGGAAGGGGTGTTTGAGGCGGAGGCCCTCCAGCACCACACCGGCGAACTCGGCCAGCACTTCTGCTTCCGGGTGACCATAGCGGGCGAGGGCGCTTTCTGCCAGTGCTGCGGCGAGGATCAGATGCCGGTTGCCGGAGCGCAGCAATACGTAGGTATATTCCGGGTGCACGGCTACCGCCTGATTGGCGGGCAGAGTCCACGGCGTAGTCGTCCAGATCACCACGCTGGCCTCTACAGGTTCAGCGAGGCCAAGGTGTTGGCTCAGGTCGGTGGCGTCGGCGACGACGAAGGCGACGTCGATAGAAGGATCGCTGCGATCCTGATATTCCACTTCCGCCTCTGCCAGGGCGCTGCCGCAGTCCACACACCAGTGTACCGGCTTGGCACCGCGTACCACCTGGCCGCTCACCGTCAGGCGACCGAGTTCCCGCAAGATATGGGCTTCGGCCTGGAAGTGCATGGTCAGATAGGGGTTCTCCCAGTCCCCGATAATACCGAGGCGCTCGAAATCCTGGCGTTGCCCGGCAATCTGGCTTTCGGCATAAGCACGGCAGGCATTGCGGAAGGCCTGCGCGCTGATTTTTTCGCCGGGACGTCCCAGCTCTTTTTCTACCTGAATCTCAATAGGCAGCCCGTGGCAGTCCCAGCCCGGCACATAAGGCACCCGAAAGCCTTCGCTCAGCTTGCTTTTGTTGATGATGTCCTTGAGCACCTTGTTGACCGCATGGCCGATATGAATCTTGCCATTGGCATAGGGCGGGCCATCATGCAGGATGAACGCGAGGCTTTCGGCACGCGCCTTCTGCAGTGCTCCGTAGAGGTCATGCTCCTGCCAGCGGGCCAGGATCGCGGGTTCACGCTCCGGCAATTTTCCCTGCATGGGAAAATCGGTTTTAGGAAGGTTAAGGGTCTGCTTGTAGTCCATGATTATTCAAAGTCCTGGGGATGTTCGGCGAAAAAGTTTCGGGTGTTCACGACGTCATTGTCGATGGCGGCCTTGAGGGTGTCGAGATCCACATATTTCTCTTCGTCCCGCAGCTTGTGGTGCAGTTCTACGGAAACCTGCTGTCCGTAGAGGTCGGGGCTGTCCGCATCCAGACAGTGGGCCTCCAGTACCAGCTGTTTGCCG